>JAUQWT010000433.1 GCA_030835005.1 Ignavibacteria bacterium
CGAGTCAGGGGAGAGGAATACTTTAGGCTTGCCATCGTCTTCAACTACCTGGGTCAAGTCAAGATTCGCACCCTTTATGGCTATTACGCACACCACAAAGATGTACAGAGCCTGGTATATTATGAATTTTACGTCTTTCTGTTTTCGCATGTTAAGAAAATAATATAGTTTTTATCTATACAAATTTAACACTGCAAATCACCGTAACAAATAGACTGTTATACCTGTTTTATCTAAGTAGAACTACTTAGAGCTAAAGTTTTGATTTATATTGAATTGCAAACAGTAAGAGCGCATGAGGGCCTTTGAGACCAAGTTTTGAGCAAATATTGTTCCGGTGATTTTCTATTGTACGGATACTGCGGAATAATTCATCTGCTATTTGAGAGTTGGTTTTGCTTTGGGCAATCAGTTTCAGAATCTGGAGTTCAGTTGGAGTCAATTTGCCTAACTCGTTTTCATGTTTGCCCATGTCCTTGTTTTTTTCAACCAGGTAACCCGAGATTGACGGGCTTATATAATACTCACCGGCCGCAACCCGGCGGATGCAGTCAATCAGATCATTTGCAATGCTCTCTTTCAATACATATGCTTTTATGTCAAGCTCCAGGGCTTCATTAAAGTATTCTTTATCTTTATGAATTGTTAATATGGCAATTTTTGTCCCGAGCTTTTTTTCATTGACCTTTCTTGCCACATCAAGTCCACTCATTATTGGCATATCAATATCAAGTATCGCAATTTCAGGCCTTACATTTTCTATAAGTTTTAGAGCTTCCTGGCCATTTGATGCTTCACCCAGAACTTCAATAGAGCTGTCTTCGCTGAGGATGCTCAACACACCTTTGCGGAAAATATGATGATCATCGGCTATTATCAGTTTAATTTTATCAGTCATTTTATTTTATAGGCACTGTAATCTTGAATTTTGTCCCATTGCCTTTTTCAGAAATAAATTCATAAACAGCTTTCATCATGCGCAGCCTTTCTTCTATATTTATCAGTCCGAATCCAAGCTTAACGGGGTTCTTAGTTTCAAATCCAACTCCGTCATCATCAATCTCTGTGATAATGAACATTACCGATCTTCTTACAGTAAATGAAACGTTCTTTGCCCCGGAATGTTTCATTATGTTATTGACTATTTCCTGGATAACGCGGAAATACTGCACTTCATTTTCATGTGAAAGTATGCCATCAATTTTATCAATACTGCAATTGAACTTAATACCGGATACCGAGGCAATTCTTTCGATCATCGCTTCAATGGAAACAGTCAAACCAAGCCTTTCAATCTGCTTAGGATAAAGTCTTTGGGAAATTCTTCTTACTTCATCAACGGTTTCCACAACAAGTGCAGAAGCCTCCATAACTTTTATCGAAGGTTCTGACGAACTTTTCATTTCCTGCTGAAGAAAGATATTTATCGCGCTTAGGTTCTGCCCGATGCTATCGTGAAGCTCACCTGCTATGACTTTCCACTCGGATTCCTGTTTTTCGATGAGTTTATCCTTAAATACTTCAAGCTCTTTTTTTCTTCTCTTTGATGACTGGTAGTAATTGTATAACAACACTCCTGCAAAGATCAGAATTATAGCTGATATTCTCCAAAGAAACCACTGGGTTTGCCAGATAGGAACAGGCGAACTTTCAATTTGGTAATACGCATCAATTATCAGCACCAGCAAAAGGAGGAAAAGTATCCAAACATAACCTGATTTTTTGCCCATAACACAAAAATAACGGATTAATTGATTAATTTAAGTGAATAATTTGTGTGGTTGGTTAAAAACTACCATAGATATTCATGCACTAACAATTCATGGAATTGGATAGTCAAAGGCATGCCTTTGACCTACAAAGGTTAATTTTTGAATGACAAAGATATAAAATCGGATTGCTAGCTATCTAGCCAATGTTTATTTTTGTATTCATATTTATAATTTAAGCATATATAAACGCACTATGAAAGCAGTCATACTCAATGAAAACGGCGGAACTGATAAACTTATTTACACAACTGATCATCCAGAACCGGAAATAAAACCAAACGAAGTTCTTGTGAACGTTAAAGCAACAAGCATTAACAGGGCAGATCTTGTCATAAGAAACGGGTATCCGGGACTATCGCTAAAATTTCCGCATATACTAGGCGGTGATATCACAGGTATAATTGCTAAAACCGGAAGTGACGTGAAGAACTTTAAAAAAGGTGAGAGAATTTTGTCCTGGTCGATTGTTTCTGAAAGTGATAATGACTGGACGCGGCGGGGTAAAGCCGGGCAATCACCTGATTGGCAGTATTTTGGTATGCACAGGCCAGGTTCATATGCAGAATACTCGGCTGTGCCGGAATCATCACTTATTAAGCTGCCTGATAATGTTTCATTTGAAGATGCCGCATGCCTTCCTGTTGCAGGATTAACTGCTTATCACGCAGTTAAGACTGTTGGTGATGTCCAAAAAGGGGATAAGTTTTTCCTCTGGGGCGGAACCAGCGGACTTGGCACAATTGCAATTCAGCTTGCAAAATCACTTGGGGCAGTGGTATTTGCAACGGCAGGATATGATCATAAAACAGAGCACTTGAAGCGAATGGGTGTTGATTATATCTTCAATCACAGGGATGGTTTAGCTATTGATGATGAAGTACTTAAAATTACACATGGCAGCGGAATTGATGTAATCCTTGATTATGTCGGACCCGAGGCATTTCCCAAAAACTTCAAAATGGTAAAAAAAGGCGGCAAGATCCTTTTCTGCGGAATTTTGACGGGCATGGAAGCGATGGTCTCGCTTCATCAAACCTATTTAAGGCATATCAGTCTGCTGGGATTGTATCTAGGCGAAAAACGCGAGCTTGAAGATCTTGTGAAAATGGTTTCTGATGGAATAATTAAGCCGCACATTGGCGCAACACTTGAGCTGAAAGACGCAGCAAAAGCTCATGAGATGATGGCTAAAGGAGAAGTGATCGGGAAGATCGTTTTGAAGGTTTAATCTTCCATTTCTCTTCTGATATCACGCTGCTCGATATAATATAATATTTCGATTACAGTCTCCGCGGGTGTATTCATAGTATTATCAAGTGTAATCCCAAACCCGGGATTATTTATGCCTGTTTGGTAGTGAAACTTGATCCGCTCAGTTTCCCATTCAGTCAGTTCTCTTGTACCCCGGTTAGTTAGTGCATAATCAAGTCTTGGATTAAGTGTAAAGAAAAATCTTTCCGTATCGAGGGGCAAATTCCTGTTAAAGTACTCATATTCTACTTTACTCAGCGGATACGAAATAATAACATTAAAATCCTTTTCAAGAAAGTTTAAAGTAAGAGAAAGAGTATTTTTAATGTGCAGAGCAATTGCCTCCTCAAGCGGGAGCCAGTCAACCATATTATGAAGTTCATCATCTATATGCGCAGTATTAGGAAATTTTGTTTTAAGGAGTTTTCCAATTGTGGTTTTTCCGGAATTAATTGAACCAGAGAGGAAGATGATCATATGAATACAGGCACAGACAAGAATCAGGCCAGCAGGCTGAGAAGTGCCCGTGCTGCTATTTTTATATTTTTAAGCCGACTTTACTCCAAACCTCGGTTTTTGTTTTTGATGCCGTTTCCCGGGCTTTATCGGCGCCCTTGCTGAGAATTTCTTTCACATAATCCATATTTTGCTTCAGTTTTTCGCGCTCATCACTATAGGGCTTGAAATACTCCATTAATTTTTCGAGAAGTAGTTTTTTGGCATCACCATAGCCAAAACCACCGGCACGATACTTGGTCGCCAGTTCTGAGGTTTCACTTTCATCTGCAAAAAGCGAATAAATCTTGAAAACTGTATCTTTATCCGGATCTTTTGGCGCCTCAACGGGAGTAGAATCGGTAACGATACCCATTACTTGTTTCTTAATGGTCTTCTCTTCGGCAAACATGTTTATTACATTCCCGTAACTTTTGCTCATCTTGCTTGCTCCGTCAGTACCAAGTATGTAGCCATGAGTTTCATGTATCATTGGCTCCGGCAGCGGGAATACATTTCCATACAGACGGTTGAATTTACCGGCTATATCACGTGCAATTTCAACATGTTGCTTCTGGTCTTTGCCAACAGGTACAAAATCAGGTTTGTAAATCAGTATATCAACTGCCATAAGCACGGGATAATCAAATAAACCTGCAGTAGCGTCCTTTATTCCCCGTGATATTGCATCCTTATATGCGTGAGCCTGCTCAAGCATGCTTACAGGCGTAACACAGTTAAGAATCCATGTAAGTTCTGCATGTTCTGAAATATCACTTTGACGGAAAAAAACGGTTTTCGCAGGATCGATCCCGATTGCAAGATAGTCAAGCGCAAGATCAATTACCATTTGTCTCAGCACTTTAGGGTCACGGAGTGTTGTAAGTGAATGCAGGTCTGCAATGAAAATGAAATTTTCCATTCCGCTGTTTTGCAGCTCAACATGGCCTTTCATAGCGCCGAAATAATTACCCAGATGCTGGATACCGCTTGGCTGAACGCCTGAGAGAATTCTCTTGCCGGATTGTGATTTAGATGAAGAGGAAGCCATACTTACTCAAACTTCTTTTGTGCCAGGACGATTGCCCCGACAATTGCTGCAAGAAGTACAAACGAGACAAGCTCGAACGGGAACGAATAAGTAGTGTAAAGCTCTTTACCAATTGATTGTATTGTGCCAAGCTGCTCTGCAAACGGAGAAATTACTTTATACTTTCCTTTGAATGCAAAGAATGCCGTTATGCCAAGGGAGCTGAACAGAAATAGTGTAAGGATAACTGCTGATAGTTTCTTATAGGTCAGGGTTTCCCTGAGGGACTTCTCTCCGCTTAAGTTGAGAAGCATAATAACAAAAAGGAAGAGAACCATAATTGCACCGGCATAAACAAGAACCTGAATGATCGCAACAAACTGTGAACGAAGCATCAGGTAGATTCCTGAGATAGAAAAGAAATTCAATATCAGGTATATGGCGCTCACAATAGGGCTGCGCCGGGTGATCATAACTATTGCAGACCCCAGTGCGAGGATCGCAAACAGAAGAATCATTATGTTTTCAAATGTCCAATGCATTGGAGTTATTGTTGTAAATTTCCTCAATCATAATGAGTGCGGAAGTGCTGCTTTAATTGTGCCCAGAGCCGGAATCGAACCGGCACTGAGATATTATCCCAACAGGATTTTAAGTCCTGCGCGTCTACCAGTTCCGCCATCTGGGCAACAAAAAATTTCAAAAAACGCGCCCTTTTGGACAAAAAAAGGCAATATTTACACGGCTTTGAATCACATAAA
>JAUQWT010000434.1 GCA_030835005.1 Ignavibacteria bacterium
GAAAACCACTTTATTGAACATCTTGTCACTTAGATTGCCTGCATCATCTTTACCCTGAAGGATCGAAGACAGCCTTTGGTCTTTTACGCGGCTTATTTCTTCCTCGTCAAAAACCGGATTCAACACAACATCTGCTAGGACTGCAATTCCGGTATCCAAATGCTTCTTAAGGAGCGAAAGAGAAACGTAACTTCCGTCCCAATCACTTCCTGAATTGATACTGCCTCCGATGAAATCTATTTCTTCTGCAATCTTGGTAGCGGTGCGGTTCTTAGTGCCTTTCGTAAGCAGCTCGGCAGTTAAAGAAGCCAGTCCGTACTTTGAACCGTCATAAAAAGAACCTGCATCTTTGAAAACAAGTCTTACTGAAACTGCGGGTATCTTGTTGTTTTCAATTACCAACAGATTTACACCATTGGGTAAAATTGTATCAAAATACTCGGGGAATTGCACATCCTTCGGCGGTCCGGGTTTTGGAGGCTTTGACCTGTCCAATAGTTTATCCTGTGCTAATATAGCATTTGTCATATAAAATAAAGTAAGTATGAACAATATTGATTTATTTAATTTCATTTTGTGATTCTTTGCAGCTTATACTTTATGTAAGCGTGGAACATAATTCAGAACGACTCTCTTTTCCGGTTTCAGATACTCCCTTGCAGATTGCCTGATATTCTCCGCGGTTACTTTACTGTAGTTATCACGAATTGTATTGACCATTGATGCATCTTTGTAGAATGTATCATAGTGTGCCAGCAGATCAGCCCTCGAAAGATTGGTTTGCATTCTGTATACGTGCCTTGTTTCTATCCTGTTCTTCACTTTTTCAAGTTCAGAATCTGTTATTCCATGTGTCGATACATCATTAATTATTCTGTCTATTTCGGCCTGGACCTGCTCAGTGCTCACTCCCGGCATCAAAATAGCATAAAGGTAGAAAATGCCTGAAAATTCCTTGGCATCAACCCAGCAGCCGATATCAGATACAAGCTGCTTATTGTAAACAAGATCGTTATACAGTCTTGAGCTGTCACCTGTAGCCAGGACATCACTCAATATATCAAACCTGTAAAACTCTTCAGAATTTTCCCGGGTCACTTTGTATGCAATGAAAATTCCGGGTAATTGAACGTCATCATCTATCCGAGCGGAGATCTCGCTTTCAATATAGTTTTCTTTAAAGGTCTTTCTGCGTATCTTTTTGCCGGCAGGGATTGCCCCAAAATACCTGTTTATCATCTCAAATACCCTGTTCTTGTCAAAATCGCCTACCACCGTAAGCACGGCATTATTTGGAACATAATATTCTTCATAAAATTCTCTAATTATATCAAGTCTTGCAGCAGAAATATCTTCGGAAACTCCTATTGTATCCCAGCTGTATCCGCTGTTGTTATATAATCTGGGCGGAAACTCAAGGGCAACGCTGCCGTAGGGTCTGTTATCGAAAACCTGTTTCTTCTCTTCCAGCACTACTTCCTTCTGAATTTCCAGGCTCTCTTCCGAAACTGCAAATCCAAGCATCCTGTCTGATTCCAGCCACAGAGCAAGCTCAAGCTGGTGAGAAGGGGCGATTATGTAATAATTTGTCTTATCGTCTGTTGTATAGGCATTATTTTCACAACCTGCCTGAAGCGATATTCTGTCATAATCCCCGGGGGCTATGTTCTTCGATCCCTCAAACATCAGGTGTTCAAACAAATGTGCAAAACCTCTTTTTCCCGGCTCCTCATCTTTAGAACCCACGTGATAACACAAGTTCACCACGACCGATGGTATTGAAGTATCCTTTGAGAGTATCACTCTAAGGCCGTTTCCTAATGTCCTTTCATCAAACAGTATTCCGTTACCGTTCAAACTTCCGTTAATATGAATGCCATCCATCCGGATCAGTTCACTTTTCCGTTCTGGTTGGGCTTATAAAAGAGAACAACCCTGTTGTTTACGGTAAGATACTTCTTTGCAGCATTTAAAAGATCATCCTTTGTGAGAGAAAGATATTCGTTCAATATCGTGTTTACTACGGAAGTGTTCCGGTAGAAAGTCCAGTAAGAAGCAAGCGCATCTGCTTTCCCGAGAATAGTCTGCATATTATTTGTGTAATCATTCTCAATAGAGTTTTTTGCCTTCTCAAGCTCTCTATCAAGCACCTCTTCTTTACTCAGCTTATTAATCAGCTCAGTAATTTCTGTTTCAAGTGTGTCAAGGTCCGTATTCTTAAATCCTGTTGCGTAGATAACAACCATTCCCGCTTTCTCATTATCCCAAACAAACGAGCCAGCAGATTTTGAGGCTTTATTCTTATATACTATGTCATTATACAGTCTTGAGCTTCTGCCATCACCCAGAATTAAGGAAAGGACTTCAAGTGCTCTTGACTCTTTGTTAGATGTTCCGGGTATTTTGTAACTGATATACATTGCAGGTAGCTGAACATTATCAAATATCACGTCCCTTACTTCACCCTGGTTAAATTTTATTGCAGGATAACTGTTCTTTTTTGTATTTGCAGGTTTCAGTTCTTCAAAATACTTCTTGACAAGTGACCTGGTCTGTTCATATTCCATATCACCGGCAACTACTATTACAGCATTATCGGGCGAGTAATATTTCGAATAGAATTCCTGCGCATAATTCAGATCTGCGCTATTTAAGTCATCCATGCTTCCAATAGGTATCCATTCGTATGTCTGGCTCTTAAACAGCCGTTTCATAATTTCGCCCCAGCGTGAACCGTAAGGTACATTATCATAGCGTTGTCTTTTTTCCTCTTTAACAACTTCTCGCTGGTTGTCAAAATTCTCCTGAGTAACCTGCAGAGTTGACATTCTGTCAGATTCCAGCCATAAGAGCAATTCAAGCTGGTTAGAAGGAACAGTTTCAAAGTAATTCGTTCTGTCCTGGTTAGTGGTTCCGTTAAGGGTTCCGCCGGCTTTTTGTATATAATTAAAGTGCTGTGTTTTGCCGATATTCTTCGAGCCCTGGAACATCATATGCTCAAATAGATGAGCGAAACCGGTTCTGCCCGGATCTTCATCTTTTGCGCCAACATGGTACCAAATATCAACAGCAACAATAGGGTTAGTATT
>JAUQWT010000006.1 GCA_030835005.1 Ignavibacteria bacterium
GTTTATAGATGTGAACAGCAAAAATGACAAAGGTGAAGTTTACACAGCCACAATTGTTATGAAAGTAAACGGTGACGGCACAGTCAACGGCTGGAGTTTTGATGACTGGGGTATGGCAGGAACGTATTCCGGCACCTCAAAAGGCAATAAGGCTACAGTCAACGGCAAATCAGACTGGGGCACTGAAGTACGTGAAATTGAAATAAACGGAAATGATATGGTTCACAATATTACATTCACTATGAAGGGACCGGACGGCAAGGATATGACAATGAAACAAACTATCAACTACAAAAAGAAATAACCGTAATTTTCTTGAAATGCCGGGCGGATTTTGAAACTGCTTCCCGGCATTTTTCATTTAAGATAATAATTTGCAGGATAACACTAAACAAAATACTACCGATCCGCTTCAGGATAATACAGATGACGAGGTGCAGAACCTCGGTCTATCGAGCCGCGATATAACCCACGGGCAGAGGCTGCTGAATAAAGACGGTACTTTCAACAGCAGGCGCTCGGGAATACCGTTCTGGGAATCGTTCAATTTTTATCATTACCTTGTCGGTATTTCCTGGCCAAAGTTCAGCCTGATAGTATTTTCAGGATATGTGCTGCTGAACCTGCTTTTTGCATTGGTGTATTACCTTCTTGGAGTTGACTCTCACCTGCTTGGTGTAATTGCCGCAAATGAATTCGATAAATTCACCGAAGCATTCTTCTTCAGCGCGCAGTCATTTACAACGGTCGGTTACGGGCGGATAAGTCCCGTGGGCTACTGGACAAGCTCAATAGCTGCGTTTGAATCGCTCGTTGGGCTAATGTGCCTCGCAATAGCTACAGGTTTATTCTATGGCAGATTCTCGAAGCCCGCATCAAAAATACTCTACAGCAAACATGCTGTTATAGCTCCGTTTAAAGATGTTACCGGATTTATGTTCCGAATTGCCAATGAACAGAGGAGTGAAGTAATTGATGTTGAAGTCAGGCTTATGTTCAGCATACTGCGTGATATTGCGGGCAATTCACCAATGCGAAGCTTTTACAATCTTGAGCTAGAGTATGATAAAATAAATTTCTTTTCGTTGTTGTGGACAGTTAATCACATAATTGATAAGGATAGTCCCTTATACGGACTTACTGAGCAGGATTTGCGTAATGGACAGGCGGAGTTCTTTATCTTGATTAAAGGATATGATGATACATTTATGACGACTATCCATGACCGTTCATCATACAGGTATGATGAAATTGTATGGGGCAGGAAGTTCGCCAATATTTACGGCTATGATGAAAAGGGAAGAACCACAGCGAGGCTGGACAGGATTAGTGAGCTGGAGATGGTTTGATTCTATTCGTGCCACGAATAAATCATATATATTGATTTTAAGAAGTTTAGCAATTTGATTTTCTATTTAGCTTTTTAGAAGAATGTATTCGTGGCACGAGTAATACTCTCCCCGTTGTTGGTCTTATGACTAACAACATGCAAAAGTATAACCCCAAGCAAGTCTCATAAATTATTAGTATATTTGTACTTATTCAAAAGAAACCTTCTGATTACTCTCCGTTAGAATTAACTACAGCATATCCGAAGATTTTTCAATTTAAACCAGAAAAGACAAATAATTATTGGAAACACTCAAATTTGAAGAGTTAAATCTCTCAAAAGAAGTTACTAAAGCTATAGCCGATCTTGGCTATGAAGAGGCAACACCCATACAATCACAATCAATTCCACATTTATTGCAGGGCAGGGATTTAATCGGTCAGGCACAGACCGGAACAGGCAAAACAGCCGCTTTCGGCATTCCCGTCATAGAAAAAATGGACGCAACATCAAAATTAACGCAGGCAATTGTGCTTTGCCCTACCCGCGAGCTTGCAATCCAGGTCGCAGAGGGATTCAGTGACCTGTTGAAATACAAAAAAGGCATCAAGGTTCTGCCGGTTTATGGCGGACAGTCAATTGAGCGCCAGCTAATGTCACTCCGCAAAGGCGTGCAGATAATCATAGCAACTCCGGGCAGGCTGATGGATCATATGGATAGAAAGACCGTGAATTTTGATAATGTTCATACAGTTGTACTTGATGAAGCCGATGAAATGCTTAATATGGGATTCCGTGATGACATTGAAACGATATTGAAGAAAGTCCCTAAGGACAGGCAAACGATATTCTTTTCCGCAACAATGCCTAAGCCGATTCTGGATTTGACAAAGAAGTACCTTAAGAATCCGGAGCACATAAAGATACAGCATAAAGAGCTAACTGTGCCGAATGTGGAGCAGTTCTATTATGAACTTAAGCCCAACATGAAGCTTGAGATACTTTCACGCCTCATTGACGTTCAGGATGCAAAGCTCTCGCTTGTATTCTGCAACACAAAGCGCAAAGTTGATGAACTTGTATCACACCTTCAGGCAAGAGGATACTCAGCCGAAGCGATACATGGCGACCTGAGGCAGAGCCAGCGCGATAAGGTTATGGCAAAGTTCCGCAGCGGCAAGCTTGAAGTGCTTGTTGCAACTGATGTTGCGGCGCGCGGTATTGATGTTGATGATATTGATGCAGTGTTCAATTACGATATGCCGCAGGATGAGGAGTATTACGTACATAGAATCGGGAGAACAGCCAGGGCAGGAAGAACGGGGCAATCTCACACATTTGTCGTGGGTAAGGAATTCCACAAGATACGCGATATTGAGCGGTACACGAAGTCAAAGATTATAAGGAAAGACCCGCCAAGCTCCGCAGATGTTGCAGAACTGAAGACATCGACATTCATAGATGACATAAAGAAAGCAATTGATGACGGCGCTGACCTTAAGAAATACGACCAGTTCATAGAAAAGCTCATTGCTGAAGATTATACGACGTTTGAAATCGCAGGCGGGCTTATGAAGATGCTTCTCAAAGAAGCGGAAAAACAGGCTGAGCCGGTTATTCACGAAAAGAGCTGGGAATCTACTTCAGGCCGCGGCGAGAAGAAATTCGGGAAAAAAGATGGCAAAAGAGACCGGGGAAGAGGTGACAGGGAGTTCAAAAAGGATTTCAAAAAGGACTTTAAGAAAGATTTCAAAAGGGATAAGCCGTTTGAGAAACACGGTGCAAAATCATTCAAATCAGATGCTTCAAAGGCAAGGCTGTACGTTAATGTTGGCAGGAAGAATAACATCTCTGCCGGAGATATTCTCGGCGCATTTGTAGGTGAGACAGGTATTCCAGGAAAGGCAGTTGGAGGGATAGATATCTATGATAAATTTACTTTCGTTGAAGTTGATAAGACCTATGTAAATAAAGTACTTGACGTTATGGACGATAACCAGATTAAAGGCAAGACTATTTCAGTAGAGATAGCAAAAGATAAGTGATTTTCATTTTTTCAATGATTCGAACAAGGGGGTCTATGACCCCCTTTTTTCTTTACTCTTTGTATTCAAAAATTATCTGTTCGCCCTCGTCAAGTATCTTTAGTCCCTCGGAATATGGCCTGGATATCGCCATTCCGGTTGCTGAATTTGTACCGTATCTATCAGCAAGATCTTTCAGAACATAAACAGGCATATTGGGGTCATCAAAATACTCCAAAGCGCCGTAATGAACGGGTATCATATACTCTGCCTTAAGCTCATCAAAAACCTTCAGAGCGCCCAGTGATGCAAGGTGATAATAACTGCCATCAGTTTCGCATTCACGGCAGGGTCCCACGGGAATTAGAGCAAGGTTAATTTTGAATTTTTTGCCAAGCTCCTTATATGCTTTTTCATCATATGTTGTGTCGCCTCCGTAAAAAACAGTAATACCGTTATACTCAAAAATGTATCCTGTACAGCCGGGCACCATCCAGGTGTAGCTGTCGAGTCCGTACCTTCCTCCCTGGTGAAGAGCATAAACAGCAGTAACTTTTATTCCGTTTACGATTTTTATTTCACCAACATAATTAAGTTCTTCGGAGTTTGCGGTTTTAAGCCTGATGATCTCCATATCATAGCTAGGCAGATATTGTTCAGCTCCAACAGGAACAACAAGCTTTGTATGCGGAAACTTTTCGTTGATATCCTTAAGGCTTCCAAGGCTCATGTGATCCATATGTGCATGGGAAACCAGTACAAGATCAAGCTTCGGAATGTTTTTCAGTTCAAGCCCGCATTCAACCTTTCGCAGCACAACTCCGGAGATAACATCTTCAAAAACGGGGTCAACAAGTATTACCTTGTCATCTATCTGTATCAAAGTTGTTGAGTGTCCTGCCCATAATGCAGAAAACCTGACATTTTCCTTGATGGGATCTTTGATATTAAACTTGCTCTTTTCGGGCTCACCAAAAAATGAATTGCCGATGTGCTTCATGCCAACTCTCACAGGCCAGCATCCTTCAATTAACGGAACCAGTGATGCAGTCAATACTGCAAGTGCAAAGAGTTTTGAGATTCTATCATTTTTTATTGAATTCATTCAGTTAAAAGTACTTAAAGTAGAAGGCAACATTATACCTGGTGCGTTTATCGAAATTATAATTGAACTGCAAACCAACAAATCCGAAAAGTGCATATATACCGGCTTCGAGTCCAAAATAACCATTGTTGTTACTAACCATATCTTCCCTTTGCGTATACTTTCCGCCAATGGATACTGATATCTTCTCGCCATCACCCTTGATGGGAAAAATAAGCCTGCTTCCGGCTGCGATGCCGAATCTTGCAAGCCCCGCATATTTAAATCCGCTCAGTGTCCATTCAGGCTGCAGGAAAAGATCCATTGAGCCGGTGAACCTCCTAACGGGATTTATTTTGAAGAACTGAACCGGACTTGTGTATTTGTTCGAACGGAAAGAAATGTTAAGAGGAATCACCTGCCACCGCAAACCGAATTGTATCTTTGCGTTTTGCTCATCCGCATCCTGGAAGATGACAGGGGAGGGGACAATCTGAAAAATTGCCCATGACCTGTACATTGCTGAATAGTCAGTTTGGTCCTGGGAATAAGCGAAACCAGACTTCATAAGCAAGGATAGGAATACTGTAATTAATATGGCTGCTCTTTTCATATTGATAAGAATGGATATAAAAAACAATAGTTTTTGAAGTCAAAAAGTTTCCTTAAGGAAATAAAATATGATAATGAAGAATAGATAGGAAAGGGAATTCAGAAGATGCAGTACAGCTTAATTGAAGCTCTTGAGTTTCAGAGTATTCAAAAAATAAACTAATTGAATATAAAATCTTTCATATGAGTACAATCGGGCAGAAGTTCATAAACAGGACAAGACCTGCAATCCTTTTCAACGCAGTTTACCGATCTGCTTTTCGTTGTCCAGCACGGTTCGTGATGGCTTTCTCTGAAGCGACATCTTTCCCGTTCCGATTCCGTGCATCCGTTGAATTTCCAGCAGGGGATAAGAGCCAGAAGCGTTTTGATGCCTTCAATGCTCAGACGGTTGATGTAGATCAGGTTGCGAATTGCTCTGACTCTGTCAATATCACTCAGGGAATAGAACTTCTTCCTGCT
>JAUQWT010000075.1 GCA_030835005.1 Ignavibacteria bacterium
TCAGTTCATTTTTCAGATGCGAACATCGGAATGGCATGCGGAAGTAACGGAGCAATAATCAAAACTACAAATGGCGGAACAAACTGGGCGAACCTAATTTCGGGAACATCGTACAACCTCATCGATATTAAAATGTTTTCCCCTAATATCATAATTGCCTGCGGCGATAATCAATTGATCATCCGATCGACCAATGGGGGGCTGAACTGGAGCATTGTTTATCAGGGATCACCGGTAAATAATACAGTTGCTAATCTTTACAAGCACAGCAGTAATGAAGCATCTGCGTACTCGTGGTATTATTCCGATCCATATGAATACACCTACATTTACCATTCTGCAGATGCCGGAGCAACATGGCAGGTATTTCAAACGTACGTTGCAAACAGATCAATACACTTTATTAATCTGAATACCGGTTGGGCTTATGGTTCTACCTCTACTGGACCTCCGATTTATCAATATTATCTTGATCTGAACAAGACAACAAACGGCGGCCTGAGTTGGAGCCTTATCTATCGTTCTTCGGGAGTCAGTATAAATCCCGGCCTTGTGTATTTCTATGACGCAACACTCGGCTTCAAATACTCTCATATTGGCAATGTTTACCTGAGCCGGTCACTAAGCGGAGGTTACGACTGGCAATCCAGTCCAGGGCTTCCTGCCGGTTACAATGATTTGATAAGATGTTTTTATTTCACAAATAGCCAAAAGGGTTGGTTTGTTGCAGATAATTCAACCATTTATGGAACAACTAATGCAGGAGCGAACTGGTTTGTTCAGATATCACCGGTTTCAGCAAATCTTAAAAAAGTTTTCTTTATTGATGAGAATACAGGCTGGATCGCTGCCGGCCCACAGGGAATTTTGAAAACCACAAGCGGTGGTGCTGTAACCGGTGTTTTGAACTACAGCAACGAAATTCCCAAGGGCTGCAGATTGTATCAAAACTATCCCAACCCATTCAACCCGATAACAAAGTTGAAGTTTGCAATTCCAAATGTAGAAAACGGTAATGGGCAATCTGTGAGATTGTATATTTTTGATATGCTAGGAAGAGAGATTACAACACTTGTGAACGGCCGATTAAAGACCGGGTCATACGATATTTACTGGGATGCATCTTCTTATCCAAGCGGAGTCTATTTCTACACAATGCAGACTGAGGAGTTTACGGAAACAAAAAAGATGGTTTTATTGAAATAAATTATCGATATTTTACTCTAATTCTAAAAAAATTTACAGGTTCTATGAGAAAACTATATACTTTATTATTCGTGTTAATGGTTTTTGTATCCAGATTATATTCATCACCGGGTGATACCACCTGGATAACTGCGTATGATCAGGATTTTCACAACTGGGCTACTGTTAACTATGCTTCCGTTATATTTCCCGATACTGCTAATCATTATGAGAAGATATTAATGAAATATGTTATTGGCTGCCCGGCTGCGGGTTGCGACCCTTGGGACAGGATTGGTTGGGTAAAGCTATATACGGATACTGCCACAGGTGAAGGATTTGAAATCGCTAGAATTGTTACTCCATATAATATTGTTGGAGGAGGCCTACCCGGCACATGCACTTTCTGGATTGATGTAACTGACTATATGCCTTTGCTGAACGGAACGCAGATTCTAGGCAACTATATCGAGAGCTGGATAAACGGACAGCGCGGCTGGCTTTCCACCATTAAATTTGCCTTCATCGAAGGTGAAGCGTATTATAAACCGTATAAAGTGATTAACCTTTGGCAGGATCATTATGTTGTTTACGGTGATACAGCTAATCCGCATGAGAGCCATTTGCAGCCAATGAATGTAATGATCGACCCGCTGGCTGTAAAAGTAAAAGGCAGAATGATAGTTACAGGGCATGGTCAGGGAAATACGAATAATGCCGCGGAGTTTTCAACTAAAAATCATTCGCTTATCGTCAATAATGATTCGGTCTCGCATTACTTGTGGCGCACGGATTGCAGTACAAATCCATGCAGTCCGCAGGGCGGTACCTGGATATATTCCCGTGCAGGA
The DNA here is from genome assembly GCA_030835005.1 of Ignavibacteria bacterium. Taxonomy (GTDB): domain Bacteria; phylum Bacteroidota; class Ignavibacteria; order Tepidaquicellales; family OLB5; genus OLB5. The sequence goes on from JAUQWT010000075.1 coordinate 2,037, forward strand.
TGGTGCCCTGGGGCCGATGTTATACCCTGGGATAATGATATAACAGCAAGCGTTACACCCGGACAAAATGCAACTGTTAATTACGATATTGAAGCATACGAAAACTTTTGCAGGCCAAACAACCCTAATTGTATTAGCGGAGTGACTTGTGGTGACTGCAATTACAATTATAACGGTCACACTGAGCCTAACTATAATGTTGAAGGACAATTGATATTTTATCGGCTGAATCCTGTAATAGGAATAAACGATCCCGGGACTATTGCTCCAAGTGCATTCAGGCTTGAGCAGAATTATCCAAATCCGTTTAACCCCGTAACGAAGATAAAATTCACACTGAACAGAAATTCTCACGTAACGATTAAAATATTCGGTGCAGATGGCTCGGAAATCAGAACATTGATAAATCAGAATATGTCTAACGGAATCCACGAAGTTGAGTTTGATGGCAGTGACCTGCCCAGCGGAGTGTATTTCTATAGTATGGAGGCAAAGGATTTTTCCGAGACAAGGAAAATGGTATTGGTAAAATAAACCTTTAATTAAGGAGGTAAAAGTGAAAACCTTAACATCTTTTTTACTTGCTTCAATGTTATTCATTTCAAATTTATTTACTCAGTATTTCTGGACAGAGCAGGTATCAGGTGTATCAACTTCACTTACTTCGGTTTCAAATATTGATGCATTTAACGCATGGGCATGCGGCCCAAACGGACTTGTAATCAGGTCAACAAACTCGGGCTATAACTGGTCCAATTTAAGCGGAAACGGTTTACCCTCAAATATTTCATTAGTTCATATCTTTGGTATCAACTCAACAGCAGCCCTTGCGGCTGGATATATTGGCTCGACAACATATGTTTACAGGACTTCAAACTCGGGAGCAAACTGGAGCGTTGTGTTTACTCAGCCAAATGGATTTGTTAACGGGATTTGGATGCAGAATTCAGCAAGCGGATTTATACAGGGGAATCCTGTTGGCGGGCGGTGGTCACTTTGGAAGACTACAAGTGGAGGTGTTAACTGGGATTCAACGGGTCTCTTTCTTTCACAAGTTAATGGTGAGTTAGGTTTCAGTAATTCAATCTGGGGATTTAATTCTGAAATTTGGTTTGGCACAAATAAGTCGAGAATATATCACAGCACGAACGGCAGCCCCCCATGGCAAAGCCAGACAACTGCACCTAACACAAATATTTATTCAATATGGATTAACCAATCTACCGGCGCTTTGGGCTATGCAGGAGGCGATTCTTTATCCAAAACTACCAATGGAGGCAGTTTGTGGACCACAAATACCTCAATTTCAAGCGGTACAATAAACGGACTGGCAAGTATATTATCACTCAGTAATTACTGGTATATACGGAGTAATTCCAATTTATATTTCTCAAATTCAGGAGGTCCCTGGAGCGTTCAATATACTGCTCCTTCCGGCACCTATAATCATATTAGTGGTGTAAGAACCAACTTCATCGGCGGGCCGGGTGCAATATATGCTGTTAGAGATAATGGCGGAATTTCCAGACTAAATTTCTTTGTAGAGGGCGTAACTTTTATCTCCTCTGAAATACCATCGGATTATCATTTGTTCCAGAATTATCCAAATCCATTTAACTCGACCACAATATTCAGATTTGACACTCCTAAACTCAGCAAATCATCAGGTGATGAAGTCCGCGGAGGCTATGTTAGAATAATAACTTACGATGCTGCAGGCAGGGAAGAGGGGTCATTGGTAAATGAAGTGCTGCAGCCCGGATCTTATAAAGTTGATTGGGAAGGGAACGATCTTGCAAGCGGCATTTATTTTTACAGGCTTCTTGTAAGTGATCCGAGTACAGGGAGTATTCTATATTCAATGAGCCGTAAAATGGTTATGATAAAATGAGCTTCAATATTTCTTGATGAACCTCTGAAGCATTAATTTCCCTCATGCATTTGAAGTGTCCTCTCGGACATCTATCTCTGCCAATATGCGAACATGGACGGCATTTAAGGCTGTTGTTTTCCATAACAACAGCCTTTTCAATTTCATTTTGCGGATAGAAACCAAACTCCTTAACTGAAGATCCTGCCAGCATTATAAGCGGTTTATTCAAAGATTCAGCGATATGCATCGGGCCTGTATCTCCTGAAATAATAACATCGCATTTCTTTATCATTTCTGTTAATTGAAGCAAGTCCAGCTTATCACATAAGCCATAAACATTCTTACTCGTATATCGCTTTATTATCTCAATATTTTCCTTATCTCTACCTTTCCCCAGTAAAATA
>JAUQWT010000076.1 GCA_030835005.1 Ignavibacteria bacterium
AATAGCGGCTTTCATAAAGCCTCCTTTTCTAACTTTCGTAGTAAATTTGATCGCAAAAGTAATGGCAAGAACAGAAACAGCAACAATAGAAATGCACGGGCATACATATTTCCTCCATTTTGTGATCTAAAGCTACACAAATATAATAACAAATCTCAGAAATTATTCTCTAATTATTGATTAACACGCATTTGAAAATTGCTATTATTAATCATTTACGTTATTTTTGTTAAATATTGCAGACATTACATTCTCAACACAAAGGGAATGTTAATACATTAAGGAGGCATATGCATTTAATTGACTGGATCATAATTGCTTTATACTTCGTTATCAGCCTTGCCATAGGTTTATATTTTTATCGCAGAGCGGGCGGGAATACTGAAGATTTCTTTCTCTCAGGAAGAAAACTGCCTTGGTGGCTTGCAGGACTTTCTATGGTGGCAACTACATTTGCAGCAGATACTCCACTGGCGGTTACCGAGCTTGTGGGACAGAATGGAATAGCAGGCAATTGGCTGTGGTGGAACATGATGATAGGCGGTATGCTAACCGTATTTTTCTTTGCCAAATTATGGCGTAGGGCAGGGATACTGACCGATGTTGAGTTTATTGAGCTAAGATATTCTGGCAAATCTGCTTCATTCCTAAGAGGATTTAAAGCTATCTATCTTGGGCTTTTTATGAATTGCATAATAATGGGCTGGGTAAATCTTGCAATGGGAAAGATATTGCTTGGTATGTTCCCCGAATACGTGAATAACGGCAATGTAATATATTTTCTTGCACTTGCAATGTTTATTACTGCAATTTATTCAGCAATCTCGGGGTTATGGGGTGTAGCAGTTACCGACGCATTCCAATTTGTGCTTGCGATGGCAGGTTGCATAATACTTGCTGTGATCGTTGTCAATTCACCCCAAATCGGCGGCATAACGGGATTGCAGGAAAAGCTTCCTGACTGGGCGCTGAGGTTTACTCCTCAAATAGGCGGGGATACGGGAACTTCAACCGGCACTGCAGGCATTTTAATGATGACGGTATCAACATTTTTGGCTTTTATCGGAATTCAATGGTGGGCTAGCTGGTATCCAGGCGCAGAACCAGGTGGCGGCGGTTATATTGCGCAAAGAATGATGTCCGCCAAAGATGAGAAGAACTCACTACTTGCAACGTTGTTCTTTCAAGTAGCCCACTATTGTATAAGGCCGTGGCCATGGATTCTTGTAGGCCTTTCGGCAATTGTCCTTTACCCGGAGCTATCTATGGCAGATAAAGGCCTTGGATATGTCAAGGCAATGAATGAATTCCTCCCAACCGGATTAAAAGGCTTGCTGCTTGCTGCTTTTTTTGCAGCATATATGTCAACCATAGCCACACACCTTAACTGGGGTACATCGTATTTTATCAATGATTTTTATAAGAGATTTATTGCGCCCGGCAGGCCAGAGAAAAGTTATGTTTCCGCAGGCAGGCTGATGACAATAGTGTTTATGGCAATTTCTATTATTGTCACAACATTTATGACAAGTATTTCGGGTGTATGGGCTTTTGTTATAGAGTGCGGCGCAGGACTAGGGCTTATCTTAATACTCAGGTGGTACTGGTGGCGGATAAATGCAATTTCTGAAATTGTTGCTACAATTACTCCCTTTGTAGTTTATGGAATACTTTACTTTGGCAAGTTCGGAGTTAAGTTTCCTGATACATTATTCATAATTGTACCAATAACAACACTTGCATGGCTAATTACAGTATTTATAACAAAACCTGTTGAAGATAATAAGCTTTCACTGTTCTACAAACGCGTTCATCCGGGCGGAGTTGGCTGGAAGGTCTTTCGCGCCAAACATCCTGAAGTGCGAGCCGATAGAGGCTACTTAGTATTGTTTATTGATTGGGTACTTGGTGTAATCCTTGTTTATATGTTCTTATTCGGCATAGGCAAAATTATTCTTGGCGATTTTATTGCAGGAGTGATTTATATAATTCTTGGAATAGTAGCAGGCTCTATTATTTTGAAGCACGTTAATTATTTGGGATGGGATGAACTTAGAAGGTGAAAAGTTGGAAAGATTGAATGTTTGAGGGTTAGAAAGTTCAGAAATAGAAACAAAAGTACTAAGATGAAAATGACTTACAATAAACGAGTATTTCGGTTAATATTGTTAATTGCTCATTGATAATTGATAACTGATTAATTGAATCCATCATACTATTTTAAAGAGTTTATGCGTTACCTGATGACTGCTAAGAGTGCAGTTGCCAGTTCAACGGTCGTTATAGCGCTTGCAGTGCTGCTGCTTGGCATTTATTTAGCTATTTCCATAAATTCAGTTAAGTTATTAAAACTAATCAGGGATAAAGTTGAAATCGACGCTTATCTGGCAGAAAACATTCAGGGAAGCGATATCAATAAGCTGATTGCAGATATTAAGACAGTTGGCGGAGTGAAAAGTGTGACATTTGTATCAAAAGAAGAAGCCGCAAAGATCTTTGCTGAAGATTTCGGGCAGGATATACTTGAAGTATTTGATTATAATCCCCTCCCCGCTTCATTAAAAATAAGTCTCTATGATGAATATAAGACTATAGATAGAATTGAAAAAATTAAAACAGAACTGCAAAAGAACAGGGAAATTGACGATATTGTTTATGCTCAAAAAAACCTTGAAATAATAGAAAGAAATTCGCAATCATTGGTTTTCCTGAATTTAAGTCTGTTGGTGATTATAACGTTTTCATCGATATTTTTAATTGGAAATACTATCCGCTTAATGATAGTTGCAAAGAAGGATACTATAGAGATATTGAAGCTGATCGGCGCAACAAAAGAGACAATTCGCACACCTTTTGTTATGGAAGGCTTTTTCCAGGGGTTTTTAGGGAGCATATTAGCAGTGATAATTTTGCAGTTTTTTTTAGGTTATTTCTATGCGACATATACAAATAACGACTTTAATTTCTCAATAATGGATACTAAGTTCCTGATTTTATTAGTCATATTTGGCACCATGCTGGGTACGTTAGGCAGTGCAATTTCGATCAGAAGATTCTTGAAATACTCTTAAATGGGGCAAAAATTCCTAAACCTTAAAAAATTATCAAAAACAAATATTTTTTTATAGATATTGCATTTTCTTACATTTTTAACTACTTTTGTAACTGAAATGTCAGAATTCAAAAAATTTGACCAGAAAAGCTGGGTAAAAACAAACCTCAATTACAGGAAAGATTCCGGCAGTTGGGCTTGGATCTTACACCGCATAACAGGTTTAGCTTTGATTGGTTATCTTTTCATGCATATTTTTTCCCTTTCACCGTTATCACAGGGAAGAGAAGCATTTAACGAGTTTATGTCTCATTATTCAACTCCTTTTTTTATGGCTATGGAGTGGTTTTTGTTTGCATTTGTTTTGTTTCACTCTTTAAATGGTATTAGAATAGTGCTTGTTGATTGGGCTGATGGCGCAAGATACCATAAATCGCTATACAGATATTCTGTTGTAATTGGCATAGTTATGTTCTTTGCGATGGGATATGTAATGTTTTCACACGAAATTCATAATCTATTCAAATAATCGGTTAATTGTACAAACATCAAAATTCAAGGGGTTCAGGTTCATTTAGCTGGGTATTTCAGCGTATAACAGGACTAATACTTGTGGTAGTTATGATAGGTCACTATATATTAATGCATTACACGCCTGAATCCGGCCATACTTATGATGCAGTTCTAGCAAGGATGCAGAGTAACTGGTACAGAATCCTTGACTTAACATTTGTTGTATTGGCAATGTACCATGGATTGAATGGTGTTTGGGGGATTTTCAGGGATTATAAACTGAAATCCTGGCAGACAATTACAATAATGGGTTTTTTGATAGTTTTCGGTCTGGCATTTACATTATGGGGAATCAAGACAATACTTGATATTCCCTATGTACAAACAACAAGCGGATTGTAATTTTTCAGCTTTACCATTAAATAACTTTTTCAAACAAAAAGGAGAAAACAAATGGAAAAAATCAATGAAATCAAAACCATGCTGGATGAGATGGGCAAGGACCTTGAAAAGTTCTACTCAAAAGGGCAGAACTCCGCTGGTACAAGGTTAAGGAAAGCATTGAACGAAGTAAGGAAAAAATGCCAGGAGATGAGAAACGAGATCCAGTCTATAAGACAGGAAAGAAAATCATCAACTCCATCTGCATAGCCTGATAAGTACACCGGCTGGATAAAACGATTTTTTTGTACCATTTTTAAGTAGCGGTTTAAGACGGAGGTATTTTTTATCTTCGAATTGAATTGCTACTTATTTTGTTTATGGATTCCGTATAACATGAAATTTATTCACAATAACCTGTGTTAAAAGAATATGAAGCTCGGATACCTGCCCGTTAAAAACTAATGAAAACTAAGAGGAAATTTGGCTGCTAAAGCATAATTGATGAAATCAAAAGTAAGAAATTTTTGTATCATAGCTCATATTGATCACGGCAAGAGCACACTTGCAGATAGATTGCTTGAGGAAACGCATACTATTGCAAGCCGGGATATGATAAAACAAGTGCTTGATGACATGGATCTGGAGCAGGAGCGCGGTATAACAATAAAGCTTCATGCAATTCAGCTAAAGTATCAGGCAAAGGACAGTGTAGAATACACGCTTAACTTGATAGATACTCCCGGACATGTCGATTTTTCATACGAAGTTTCCCGTTCACTTGCCGCATGCGAAGGCGCGCTGCTTGTTGTAGATGCCTCACAGGGCATTGAAGCTCAAACTGTAAGCAATCTATACCTGGCAATTGATGCAAACCTTACAATAATACCCATAATCAATAAAGTTGACCTGCCAAGCGCAAACATTGAAGGTGTAAAAGCCCAGATAATTGAGCTGCTTGGCTGCGATGATGATGAAATCATCCTTGCCAGCGCGAAAGCAAACATAGGGACAAGCGATATACTTGAAGCAATTGTAAACCGCATTCCCGCGCCCGTGATAAATGACGAAGCACCATTAAGGGCGCTTGTATTTGATTCAACTTTTGATGCTTACCGCGGCATAATTGTTTACCTGCGTGTTGTTGACGGAATACTGAAAGAGAAAGACAAGGTCCGGTTCTTTGCAACTGATATTCATACAGAATCCGAAGAAGTTGGCATACTGAAAATGAGCCGGCTTAAGACAGGAGTTCTTAAATCCGGTGATGTTGGCTATATGGTTACAGGAATAAAGGAAGCAAGTGAATTGCTTGTTGGAGATACTATTACTAGCCTTACACTTCCTGCGAAAGAGGCACTAGGAGGATACAAGAAGATAAAGCCTATGGTGTTTTCCGGTATTTATCCATCAAATAGTGATGACTTTGAAGACCTGAGGGAATCATTAATTAAGCTTAAGACTAATGATGCATCCCTGATATTCGAGCCTGAATCATCTTCAGCACTTGGATTTGGTTTCAGGTGCGGCTTCCTTGGCTTGCTTCACATGGAGATAACACAGGAGAGGCTTGATAGAGAGTATAATCAGACTATAATAACAACTGTACCGAATGTTGAATACCAGGTTTATAAGACTGACGGAACAATGATACTTGTTGACAATCCTTCGCAAATGCCCGCAGTTGGGAATATTGATCATGTTAAAGAGCCTTATATTAAAGCCCAGATAATTACACCAACTGATTATATGGGGAATATCATGAAGCTGGCAAATGACAGGCGCGGCATATTTGTTTCTACAAATTACCTTACTCCCGTGAAAGTTGACCTGATATTTGAATTCCCGCTTTCGGAGATAATTTTTGATTTTCATGACAAGATGAAATCAATTTCAAAGGGATACGCATCTCTTGATTACGAGTTTATCGATTATAGAAAAAGCGACCTTGTAAAACTTGATATACTTTTGAATAATGAGCCGGTTGATGCGCTCTCTTCAATTGTCCACCGCTCAAAATCGTTTGAACTTGGAAGGAAATTATGCTCGAAGCTTAAGGAGCTTATCCCCAGGCAGATGTTTGAAATTGTGATACAGGGCGCAATTGGCGCGAAGATAATTTCAAGGGAAACTGTTAAGGCAATGCGGAAAAATGTTATTGCAAAATGCTATGGCGGCGATATATCACGCAAGCGTAAGCTTCTTGAAAAACAAAAAGAAGGCAAAAAACGGATGAAACAGGTTGGCTCTGTTCAGCTTCCGCAGGAAGCATTCCTTGCCGTATTATCAATTGACGAGTAGAGCAGAATAAACATTTAATGACAGAGTTAAAAAAAGAAATTGGATCCTCTCCTGAAGAATCATCAAAGGATAATAATATAAAAGAGAATAAAACATCAAAGCCTCTCGTTGAATCTGCAGATTTCCAAAAAACAGATACAGCCTCCCCGCCGGTTGAAGACGCAGTAGTACACATAACTGAAAAGGAATCAAAACCCTTGAAAGTTAAGGAGTACTTTGATGCAATTTTGTTTGCTCTTGTTGTTGCGCTGATTTTAAAAATTTTCTTTGTGGAAGCATACCGCATTCCAACGGGATCGATGGAGAATACATTGCTTGTTGGCGATTTTTTACTTGTTAATAAAATTACATACGGAGCAACTACTCCGAGGAGCATTCCGTTTACGGAAATAAGAACTCCGTTTTTCCGCCTTCCTGCATTAAAGAACCCAAAGCGCGGTGATGTAGTTGTATTCGATTACCCGGGCGGCGCAAATGAAGTGAAACCACGGGAAATTACCAATTATATAAAAAGGCTTGTGGCAATTCCGGGAGATACAATAAAGATAGTTGATAAAGTGCTTTATGTTAATTCCGTTGAATCTCCAGTTCCCCCGGATGCGAAATTCAATAAAGATATTTCTCAAAGTGCCTACACTGAGATTTTTCCCAAGGGTATGCCGTGGAATGATGATAATTACGGCCCTGTAATAGTGCCAAAAACAGGTGATGTAATCAAGCTGAGCCCCGATAATATCGATCAATGGAAGGTTTTCATACAGCGCGAAGGTCACAGCGTTAGATTAACCGCTGATAACAAAGTGTTTATA
>JAUQWT010000435.1 GCA_030835005.1 Ignavibacteria bacterium
TTTTGCTGCATCTGTTTTATTGAAATATAAGCCGAGGGTGCCCAAAAATAACTTCTTATCATTAAAACTGCAACCTTCCCTAATTGACCGGCGTCTAACTGATATGAAGGGAATCATAAGGATGTTGAATTTGAAAATGAAGACAGTCGAAAAGATTGTTGCAGCGCTGCTTTTTGTGGATCTGGCAATTTTTTCGATAATGTGCTTCAGCTATTATCTGAATTTCTAAAATAAGGAATTGCCTCATTTACAATGTTAAGTGATTACCTCCGCTTGACAATTCAAGGAATAAAGTGATTTATTCCTTGTTTTTTTTAAAAACATGGATCTCTAACTACCCTATAAATGAAGCTATTACAAGGAAGATACCGTAAACGCATTATAAAGTAACTGAATTTACTACACCATTCTTTCACCTTACGGGTCAGACTCAAAAACTTTTGTTGTGTAAAAAACCTCAAAAACAGGGCGTAAATGAGAAAAAAATTAGAGAAATCTACCGTAAAGGTAGTAATATTTAGCTCATAACGAATGCTGTGACCACTTTGTTATGGGAATTTTCATAAATTTGCCTTGTAAACAGAATAGCTATATGCTAGAAAATGAAAACAACTAATAATAATTCTGCTGAAAAAATGAAAAAGGTTTTTGTTGCTTTATTGTTTGGATTATGCACCTTCAATCTATATTCTCAATGGGCTTCCAGTTATTGGGGCAACTCTCAGGGCGATTTTAACATTCTGAATGCAAAAGGTATGGCAGTTACCACCGATCGGTGGAACAAATGTTACGTTGCCGGATATGTTATGTCTGAAGCAAACGGAAACGATATTGTAGTAATAAAGTATGATAATGACGGCGATACTGTTTGGGTACGCTCTTATAACGGAACAGGAAATTCTGAAGATAAGGCTTTTGGAATAGTTACAGATTATGAAGGCGATGTTTATGTGACCGGTTCTGTTACGGTTGCAGGCAGAGGTTTGGAGCTTGTACTCTTAAAATACAGAAAGAACGGGAATCTTCTCTGGGTAAGGACTTATGGAGCAACCGATCAGATGCTGGATGATGAAGGACTTGCAGTTACACTGGATGAAGACGAGAGGATATGCGTTGCCGGTTATTGCACAAATTCAGACGGAAGCAGTGATATTTTAATACAGAAATATTCCTCTTTAGGAGCGTTATTGTTCACCAATAAATATGATGGTGAAGACAATTTGGACAGCAAAGGTTACGGAATTGCAGTCAACAGTAATAACGCTATTTATGTATCCGGATTTGTCACAACGACTGAAGGACAGGAAGATATAGCAGTTTTAAAGCTTAACCAAAACGGCAATATTGCCTGGGCAAAGGTCTATGAAGGCAGTCCAAGCAGCGATAAAGCTTTTGGAATTACTGTAGATGAATTTGATAATGTTTATGTAGCAGGATATGTTTCGGAAAACAGCACAGGCAGTACTGATGCTGTACTCCTGAAATATAATGGTGCCGGAACAGTTAAATGGGAAAGATCATATAACGGTGAAGGTTCTATCACAGAAGATAAGGCGTGGGGCATTGTGGTTGATGAGGATAATAACAGCGTATACATTACCGGACAGACTTCAACACTCACTAGCAGCCTTGATTACCTTACCATAAGATACAGTTACAGCGGTGCAAGAAGGTGGGTTTCAAAATATAACGGTACAGGCAACGGAAGTGACTATGCAAATGCTATAGCATTGCTCTCTGGGAACAAAGTCATTGTCACGGGTGCAAGCTGGGGCACAAACGGGAATCACGACTATGCAACGGTGAAGATCAATAATAACGGACATAACGGCGAAGTAAGCAGGTACAGCTATGCAGGCAATAGTGATGATATTGCAAAAGATGTTGCTGTTTCGAAAAACAACAGTAATACTGTATTTGTGACGGGTTACAGCGAACTTATTGTAGACGGCCCGAATAATCAGTGTGCTATTTCGACCGTAATGGTAAGGGATGAAAGCGGTGAAAAACAGGTTAATTCAGTTATTCCTGACGTTTTTACACTTCATCAGAATTACCCGAATCCGTTCAATCCTTCAACTACCATTAAGTTTGACCTTCCTGAAGACGTAAAAGTAAGGCTGGTTGTTTACGATGTAGTTGGAAAAGTAGTGGATATTCTAGCGGATCAGAATATGGAAGCTGGAAATTACAGCATCACGTATACTAATAAAAACCTGGACTCGGGAGTGTATTTCTATGAGCTCATTGCCGGGGATTACAGAGATGTTAAGAAAATGACATTAATAAAATAAAACCCTGAAAGATAAATACTCTCAACCCATAGTGCAAAGAAATATGAACTCAACCTCAACTAAATATAAAGCCTTCGAAGAAGTTGACCTGCTGAATAAGCAGGCGCAGGAAGCCCGAAAGACCAACTGCAGCAACTCTCTTGCGATAAGTAAACAGGCAATTGAAGCAGCATCCGTGCTGAAATATGAGGAAGGGCTGGCTAAAGCTTACTACAATGCAGGTATTGCAAGCAGGTTATCATCCAACTTTGAAACTGCTTTGCAGTATTATAATGAAGCACTGGCATTAAACCGCAGTTTAAGAGATAAAAAATCCGAAGCAACGACACTTAACTCTATGGCTAATGTTTACCTAGGGTTGAGTGATTTCAAGAATGCAATTGAGTATTATGACGAATGCATATTTGTTGCACAATCCACCGGCGATCTTAAGTTTGAAACGACCGTACTTACAAATAAAGGACTGGCATACCAGCAGTTTGGTGATCTGAAAGCCTCGCTGAACAGTTTCTTCGAAAGCCTCAGTATCTGTAAGAGCGCAGATATTCCGGTCCACTACGCATTGTACAATAACATCGGGATAGTCTACCTTGAAATTGAGAGATATAATGAAGCAATGACTTATTTCATCGAGGCTCTCAAGAAAGCTACAACCTGTAAGAATGTAATTGACGAAAGCTTTACCCTTGCCAATATTGGCAGGACGTATATTTATCTCGGCGATTTCTCAAACGCTATCACCTACCTGTGCGAAGCAGTTATAATCATGAAGAAATTCGGCAACCGCCAGGCTGAGTGCCAGGTTTATGCAAATCTCGGCAAGGCTTTCATGAAAATGAGAAGTTATCCTGAAGCAATTAAGTACTACAACAGGTCACTGAAATATTATAAAGAAATTGGAGACTTGAGCTCAGTTTCTCATACGCTTTGCGAGATCGGCGAGCTATATTTTGAGCTGAACGATTACAAAACAAGCAAGGATTTCTTTAACGAAGGACTGATAATTTCAAGACAGATTAATGATGTTGTTAACATCGTGAGGATAAATACCGGAATAGCCAAATTGTATCTCAAATTCCGCGATACTGAAAAAGCATCCGAGCTGCTTTCTGCGGCTGAAGACCTGGCTTCATCAAGAGGATGCTATAAAGAGCTCAGCAAGATCTTTAAGATCTACAGCGAAACTTACGGCTCTGCCGGAAGAACCAAAGAGGCCCGTGAATCGCTTGAAATGCATTATTCTTACCTGCAGAAGCTCATTTCTCTTGAAGAAGAAGGCAAACTGCAGGCACTGATACTGGGTCACATCTCTCCTGAAACCAGTAATAACAGCGGGCAAAACGGTTCTCAGCAAAAAGCCGGCAAAGAAAGTATGCTTGTAACTGCAGCAATTTGATTGATTTTGATTCTATTCATCATCCCCCCGCGGCTTCGGCCGCTTTTTTTTTGCCATTATTGCACTGTACCTTGAA
>JAUQWT010000436.1 GCA_030835005.1 Ignavibacteria bacterium
CGGACAGTGGAAACCTTTATTCGTCAAACCTGCTTTATACGGTTAATAAGGTATTTTCAAAAAATAAAATAAAGTAAAAATGGAAAAGAAGATCTTTGGTATAATTTTGACAATTGCCGGTGCAGTTGGACTGATAGTTTCAGCAATGTACTTTCTTAATTCAGGCACCGGGATCCGCGACTATAAGATGATAGCGGTTTATGGCATCTTAGGCCTGATTTTTTTCTTTTCGGGAATTGGCCTAATGCGTTCAACTAAGGATAAGTCTTAAAATTATCTCTTCATCTTGCCTGAATAATTGTACTTTCGAAATTCCCTGCTAATCTCCAGGCTTTTCCGTCACATAATTTATTTTGATTGACTTATATGTCATAATCCATAACAAAACAGTGAATTAAACGCTGGAATCGCTGAAATTTTTGGTATAGTAATTGTATTCATATGTTTAGGAAGGAGTGATTAATCCAATGAATTTTATAAAATTTAAAAAACTATCAATTTATTTTGTATTTCAGGTGATTTTTATCACAAACTTGTTTTCTCAGTCTCTTTCAGGCTTTGATTCAAAGTTTATGAACCAGTCTGTACCTGACAGAATGTCACCATATCAGAAATACAATCTGGTAATTACTTACCAGAATTCCGGCAGCACTTCTTGGAAACGCGGAGAGGTGAAGCTGAAAATATTTTCTGATGAAGACAAAAAGCAGTCTGTTTGGACTACTAATGAATACGATATCGCAAACGATATTGAACCGGGAAATTCTCTTTCATTTATAGTTGATATTACGGCTCCTGCCGAAGAAGGTGTCTATAAGTTCAGCTCACAGCTAACAAGGGATGGAATTTTTTTCGGTAAACCGGGAAAAGAAATTGAAATATCAGTTACACGGGAAGTAGTTAGATCCGAAGGTTTCAACAGTGCAGCCTTTGTTGAACAGACCGTTCCCGCTGTTATGGATATCGGCAAACCATATAAGATAATGATCAGCTACACGAACACTGGGAGTACAAGCTGGCAATCAGAGTCATATAAGCTGGTAATGCTTGATGCATCAGGGAATGCAATGACGGGCACGAAATGGCAGAATCTCTCTGTGGGACTTGATGAGGATATTAAACCCGGTTCATCAAAAGTTTTCAACTTCGAAATTGTTCCTTTTGAAGCCGGTACTTATACATTGCAGTGGAGAATGTCTTCAACAAAAACCGGGTTTTTCGGAGATGTCACAAATCCGGCTGTGGTTACTGTGAAACCCATTGTTGTGAAGAAAAATGAAGGCAAAAGGGGAAAAGAGTAAATTGTAAAGAAGAGTATGTGAAGTTTTTGAAATTCTTCCATTTCACAAATTTATTATTTTGCCGGCATTTGAAATGATCATTTGCCGGCTTTTTTGTATTTTATACCTTTCCCATTTGAATTTAAATTTCTAAATTAGAAGTACAATGGCTTCTAAGTTAATAAAAAAATCTCTTCGCCTCAAGCTGACAAAAAACATCGGAGAAGTCAGCGCTTTGTTTTACTCTCCCCAAAAAGCAGAGGGCATAATGACATTTGCTCATGGTGCAGGCGCCGGAATGAATAACAAATTCATGGAGGAAGCATCTTTAAAAATGGCGGGGGAGGGGATCGCTACACTTAGATTTAATTTCCCGTATATGGAAAAAGGTAAAAAGATACCTGATTCAAAATCTGTATGCTCTATAGCTATTAAGGCGGCAGTGGAAAAAGCTGCAATACTTTGCCCTAAACTTCCGGTTTTTTCTTCCGGTAAATCGTTCGGCGGCAGAATGACCTCAACCGCAGCTTCGGATGGATTACTGGAGGAAATAAACGGGATAATATTTTTCGGATTCCCTCTTCATGCTCCGGGGAAACCTTCCAATGACCGGGCCGAACACCTTTACAAAGTAACAAAACCAATGTTATTTCTCCAGGGCTCAAGAGATGCGCTTGCATCATTAGACTTACTAAAGCCGGTATGCAAAAAGCTTGGCAGAAAAGCGAAATTGTTCGTTATAAAAGATGCGGATCATTCTTTTCATGTTCCTAAAAGCAGCGGACTTAAAGATGCTGATGTTATTGATCTATTGTGTAAGGAAATAAAAAATTGGATATCTGCTTTATAAGCTAAAATATCCCTGTCAGCCAGTCAATTTTTTGATACTTTCGATAAGTTTATCCGCGTTCAAACTGTCTTTTTCAGGAACCATATCCTTGTATTCGGAAAGCACTCTCAATGCTGAATCAAAGTCTCTTGTCATAGCATAAACTAATCCCAAATTGAAACACAGGTCGGGGAAATCAGGCTGCAACTCCCGGGCAAACTCGTAATGAACTTTCGCCAGGGCAAGATTTCCCAGTTCGGAATAAAGATTTGCGAGATTGTAATGCGATTCAAAATGCCGCGGGTCACTTTTAAGTGATTTGGTAAAGGAATCAATAGCCCTGATTGTCTTTCCGGATTCGTATTCCAGTATCCCAAGGTTACAGTATGCGTCTGCAGCGCTGTCATTTTGTTCTACAGCATTCATATAAGCTTCTTTTGCATTCGGGTCGCCCTTTTCATCAAGCATTAATGCCTCTTCAAATGGAGAGAGGCTTGAGGGCATTACGTAGATATTTGTCTCAGGTGATTTCTGCGAGAACAGATCCATCTGATTGGTGCGTTTCAGCTCGATCTTGGAGCTTTTGCGCACTCTCTGTAGCCCGGATTGCGGCTTCTGTATGGGGAATTCTATTATATTTGCCATTTATGAAACAGGTTTAATAATTTGTTATGCTCTTTTTTTCTTCTTTACAGGCTTTACTTCTGTTTCAGCCTTGCTGCCGGTAGATTTCTTCATCGGTTTCTTCTGCTTGCTGGCATTTTCGATGCTTTGTTTTAAAGCTGTCATAATATCTACAACAGGTTTTTCTTCCTCTTCAACTGTAACAACTTCCTTGCCTTCGATCTTGGCTTTAATTAATTCCTTAACAGCATCTTTATAGCTATCTTTAAGCTTTATTTCAGAAAAAGGTTTTGCCATTGAATCAACAAGTGTTTTTGCAAGCTTCAGCTGTTCTTTATCTGCTGAAAGTCCGTCCAGCTTAGGAACCTCCGAGATCTTTCTTAGTTCATTCGGGTATCTCAGTTTATATAATAGGAGCCCGTTCTCTTCAGGAGATAATAGAACAACACTTTCCCTGTCGCGCAAAACAACTTTGCCGATTCCAAGTTTACCGCTGTTTTTAAGCGTGGCACATAAAAGCGCAAAGGTCTTGGATGCAATATCACCATCCGGTCCGGCAAAATATGGTGTATCATAAAGTGAAGGGTGAACCTCAGAAGAATCGACAAAACCCTCGATCTCGATCACTTTTGTGCTTTTCAATTTTAGTTTTGCCAGGTCTTCGGGTTCTATAACAACAAACTGATCATCTCCGTAAGGGTATCCTTTTACAATATCCTCACTTTTAACAATTTTATTGCATTTTTTACAGCGTTTATCATATCCTACCGGTCCATTATCTTCTCTGTGGAGCTGTTTGAAGCTTATCGATTCAGAGGTCTCTATAGCATTATAAATGCAGATTGGAATTGTGACAAGTGAGAAACGAATATGTCCCTTCCAGATTGATCTCATAATAAAATCTCCTTTTCTGTTACAAACTTAATTAATAATATCGCAGATCAGACTAATCTGCTTGCATTAAACGCCTCCATTGAAGCTGCAAGAGCAGGAGAGGCCGGAAGAGGGTTTGCAGTAGTGGCGGATGAAATACGGAAACTAGCTGAACAAGTAAAAATATCTTCTGATAATATCAACAAGCTCATCGGCGGAGTATCTAATGAAACATATCAAATGATTATAAGCACTGATCTTATGAATGAAGAATTAAAAAACCAAGTTTCAATTATAAATACTACAGTAGGTTCATTTGAAAATATAATCAAAGCAGTGGATATAATAGTTCCAAAAATAGCTAATGCTAACAATTCCGCAGAAAACCTAAGCAGCGAAAAGGATATTATTCTAGAAAGAATAGAAGGAGTTTCTTCAATTGCTGAGGAAGTATCTGCCTCAGCAGAGGAGATTTCTGCATCCTCAGAAGAAATGAGTTCTTCAACTCAAGAAGTTGCATCATCAGCTCAGAAGCTAAGTGCCATGACAAAAGTTATGATGGACCAAGTAAAAAAATTCAAGTTATAGTTAAATAAAATGCTGTGAGGTCTAGACCCCACAGCATATTTTTATATTTAATAACCATCATTAAGTTATTTCTAACCAAATATAGCATTTACAATTAACAACTCAACAAGGCCTACTGCCCAAACAATTGTTGTTGTATAAGACCATACTTTTATTTGCTCTTTTGCTTCTTTAATTCCAAGCATTCTATTTACTACCCAGTAGTAGCTGTCATTGAAGCTGCTGGCATATTTTTTCTCACTTTAAAATTGATTAAATTCGCCGTTTTCGTCGAATATATCATTAAACTCACCAATGATTTCGATATCCTCCCTGTCCTTAATCTCGTTCAGCAGGGATTCGGAAACATATAGTTCGTCTAACTTCAAAGTATTTTTGATTCGAACAATTCTAGCTTGTTCTGGATCAACTGGTCCACAGGTAGCAAGTGCATATTTTACTGCAAGCTTGCTCGTCTCACCAATTATTGGCATATGAGCTCTTTGAATAAAGGTACTTGTAATTGTATTTTCATATGTAGGCTTAAAATCAATCTTATCAGCAAGCCTTCTTGTTATAAAATCAGCAAGTCCCATTCCTAACGCATTACCATGTGACTCTTCTGTAAGGTCAGTAACTACGATATTTGTAATCTTTGGGTTTTCCGG
>JAUQWT010000077.1 GCA_030835005.1 Ignavibacteria bacterium
CCTTTTGTAATTTACGGAATATTCCGCTACATGTATTTGATGCACCAGAAAAACCTTGGCGAGTCACCGACATCTATAGTTACTAAAGATATTCCGATTATAATTGATGTTTTCAGCTGGTTCGTTTTTTCGCTGATAATCATTTACAGGGCTAACATACCTTACATACAGCAGATAATAGATAAATTGTATCCCTAAAAGTAATATCTTGAAAAGATTCAAAGCCGAGCTTTTGCTTCTGTTGACTGCAACCATATGGGCAGGAACTTTCCCGATCGTTAAAATATCTATGTCAACCCTTCCTCTATTTTATTTCATAGGCATAAGGTTTTTGGTCGGCGCAATTCTGTTTACTGCAATTTTTTTCCGCAAGGTTGATTTTTCGCGTAAGGGCATTTTGAAAGCGGGAATAATTCTTGGTTTTTTCCAGATTGCGGGTTTTGCTGCGCAAACTGCCGGAATGATATACACAACTGCATCGAATTCTGCCCTGATAACCGGGGTTACAATTCTCATAGTTCCATTTGCTCAATACACACTCACAAAAAAGAAAGTTCAAACGGAAAACTGGATAGGTGTATTCATTGTTGTGATGGGGCTATATTTATTGACACAGCCTCATATTAACGGATTAAACATTGGTGATCTTTTTACATTGTTCTGCGCTTTCGCCTGGGCTTTCTATATTATATATATTGATATTTTCACAAACATGTATGATGTAATAACGCTCATTTTCATTCAGTTATGGTTTGTAGTATTTACGGCTTTTGCAGTAGGAGCAGTCACGGAAGATCTTTCAGCAATTGCGTTCAATACGCATAATGTTCTATCATTTCTTTACATGGGAATACTTGCAACTTTTGTTACTACACTTCTTCTGAATAAATATCAGAAAGAAACTACACCGGTGAGGGCTTCCATAATTTATACATGGGAGCAGCCGGCCGCGGTAATGCTCTCGATCCTTTTCATAAAAGAGAATTTTAACTTCTTACAGCTGGCAGGAGGTGCAATAATGATAGCGGGAATATTATATTCTGAAACTTATGAATTTATTAGATTAAAGAAAAATAAAGCAGCATAACTTGTTATTTTGCAGTTAAATCAATGAACTATATTCAGTTTTCATCTGTTAAATTAGTAGTTTCCGGCAAAGTTCAGGGTGTGGGTTACAGGTATTTCATTGCGCGCAAGGCAAGTGAATTAGAATTAAACGGTTATGCTAAAAACCTGTTCAACGGAGATGTAGAAATTGTAGCTGAAGGCCGGAAAGAATATCTGCATGCGTTGGTATTGCAGGCAAAAGAAGGCCCGCGTAATTCAAGGGTGGATTCCTGCAAAGTTGAATGGCTTGACTTTAAGAAGAAATACGATAATTTTGAGATATATTAACACTCATTTAACCTCAAATCTTAACTAAATATCCGTAAAATGCTCAAAAAACTAAGCTATTTTACCCTATTAATAGGTTTACTATTTTTTTATGAAACGCACTTATGTTCTCAGACCGAGATACCGGCATTTGAATTTTTGAGGGTTGACCCCAGCGCGAAGGCATCTTCTCTGGCAGGAGCGTACGACACTTATACTGATGATCCGAATGCAATGTTTTACAATCCCGCAAGCCTTTCAACTATTACAAAAAGTAAGGTATCAGCAGGTTTCGGGAAATATCTTCTTGATATGAATTTCGGTGCATTTTCGTATGCAATGAAGTATAAAAAACTTGGCTGGTTTGGTGTTGGCATAAAATATTTTGATTACGGAAGTTTCGATAGAACTGATGAAGAAGGGGTATCAACAGGCGAGAAGTTCCATGCTAATGACCTGATGCTATCTATTGGATATGGAAATTTTATTTATGAAAAACTGAATTACGGCATTACTCTGAAGTACATTTATTCCGGTATAGCCGAGTATAAATCTACTGCAGTTGCATTGGATTTTGGATTGTTGTATGTTATACCGGGACCACAAATTGCAGTTAGTTTCGGTGTAAACAACCTTGGAGCACAATTAAGCTCATATATTGGCACTAAGGAAAAACTGCCGCTTGATGTAAGGTTGGGGTTCTCCAAAAGGCTTGAACATACTCCGGTAAGGCTAAACGCTACTTTTGCAAAACTTACTGAAAGCAGGGAGAAGTTTATTCAGCATTTAAAAGCTTTTTCACTTGGGCTTGAATTTATTTTCAGCGATAATGTATCGGCGCGCCTGGGTTATGATAACGAGAGCCGCCAGGATATGAAGCTTGGTACATCGCTTGGAATAGCGGGTTTTTCAACAGGGCTTGGCTTTAAAATTGGCGAGAAGTATGTGTTTGATTATTCCCTTAACTCGCTTGGCAAAGTTGGAAGCACTCACCGCGTAAATGTTGGCTTTATTTTCAATAAATAAATAAAAATCTAAAGGAGAGATAATGAGCGAAGAAAACACAGGGTTTGCAGGTGGAGCAGAGGGTGAAGGCGCCGCAGGCGGAGCATCCAAAGAATCCAGAACATATACCGTTCAAAGCGGAGATACTTTGAGCAAGATCGCGAAAGAATATTATGGTGATGCAAATAAATATATGGATATCTTTAACGCAAATACAGATAAACTTTCAGACCCGAACAAGATCCAGGTCGGGCAGGAACTTGTAATTCCTTAGAGTTAGATTTTCTGTTTCATAAAAAAGCCCGCAACAGCGGGTTTTTTTATACACATTCCAAAATAATCAATTCAATCCTTTTTCCTTAAACTTTTGAGCAGTTTCTCTTGAGTTATCAATATCACGCATATTTAGAATACGGTCATAAAGTTTTATGGCTTCTGTCCTGTTGCCTTTCTGATCATATATTACTGCAGAGCCAAGCGCTGCAAACACATAATAAGGAGATTCTTCCCCTTCTTTATCGGTAGTTCTGCATATTTCCATTGTTATGCCGTAAAACCTTAAAGCTTCATCAAGATTATTCATTCTTGAGTGACACAACCCCTCATAGTAATTGGCTTCCCGCCTCATATAATTATTGTTGTATCCTGCTGCCATGTTACTATCGGCTTTCACCAGCATATTATGATACAGATTCAATCCTTCATTCCACCGGTTGAGCCCGACATAACATTTACCCAGAAATCTCTCAAACACGGGGTTCTGCGGATACAAAGCTATTAGCTTGGCTGAATACTTCTCTGCTTCAACATAATTTTTCTCGTATGAAAGATGTATAAATGCCAATACTGCATTTGCTTCGGTCTTAGAAAATTTTCCGTTTTCGGCGCAATCCCTAAGCTGCGAAAGTCCAAGTTCTTTATTCCCTTTGGGGAAAAAGAAAAGTACAGCTTTCAGGAAAGGGTAGCGCTCTACAACATAATCAACTGCATAGTTATAGATTCCAAGTCCAAGGGTTGCATCTTTGTTCGAAGGGTTCATCTCGTAGCTTTTTTGTACAAGGTTCAGGCCTTGCTTACCGTCATCTATTGCTTTGAGCCAGTTATCGCGCATTACGTTCATAAATCCCCTGTAACCAATCACACCACCAAGCAGAAATGTCACCCACGCATCGTTTTCATTTTCATCAAGTCTTTCTTCACAAACTTTGATACATTTATCCACTTTGGATAGATAATTGTCATCATTTGAACGATCATCTTTATTTATGTACATTTTCCACCATTCGCTCATAGCCTGGAAAAAATAACCTGTAGGGTCTTTGGGATCACTGTTTATCAGATTCTGAAACATTGCATTTGCAGAATCGAACTGTACCCTGTAAACATGGTCAATTCCTTTGCTTATTTGCTCGTCCTTGCTGAGATCCTGCGAGAATCCCAGGAAATTAAGAAAGATAAGCAAAATCAGTAATTTAAAAAGAGATCTCATAATCTTAATAACACAAAAAACAGTTTGAAAATTTCAATTAAAAAAACCCTGTCGACCTGAACCGGCAGGGTTTACGCAAATAATTCGAAGTCAATATCCTATCCTGTAATACTTAAAACCGTTCTTCCTGATGAATTTAGGATCGTAGATATTCCTTCCGTCAAATATCACTTTTTCTTTCATCAATTTCTTCATCCGGGAAACATCAAGTTTACGGAATTCATTCCACTCAGTAACCAGAATTAATCCGCTGGAATTTTTAAGCGCGGAATAATTATTGTTGAATAACTTCACGCCTTTGAATTTCTTTCCGTAAAGTTTTTTAAAGTTATCGTTAGCTACAGGGTCAACAGCATTGATCTTTGCTCCGTGTGAAAGCAATTCTTCAATTATGGTCAGTGATGGTGCTTCTCTTAAGTCATCTGTTCTCGGTTTGTAAGAAAGTCCCCACACTGTAAAGGTCTTTCCTTTGATATTATATTTAAAATGTTTGCGAAGCTTATGAACAAGTACAAGCTTCTGAATATTATTTATCTCGTCAATCGCGCGGAGGATCTTAAAGTCATAGCCGTTTTCTTCAGAAGTATTGAGCAGGCCTTTCACATCTTTCGGGAAACAGCTGCCGCCATAACCCACGCCGGGGAATAAAAAGCTTGAGCCTATCCTGGGATCGGAACCAATGCCGGCTCTTATCATTCCAATATCAGCTTTGAGGATCTCGCTTAAATTAGCAAGTTCATTCATGAATGAAATTCGGACCGCAAGCATGGAGTTTGCGGCGTATTTAGTTAGCTCTGACGATCTTTCATCCATTAAAATAAATCTCTCGCTCACACGCATAAAACTGCTGTATAGCTCGCGCATGATCCCAGCGGCTTTTTTGCTTTTTGTGCCAACCACAACTCTATCCGGCGACATGAAATCAGGAACTGCTGCACCTTCCTTAAGGAATTCAGGGTTTGAAACAACATCAAATCTGTATCTGGTTTTCTTTGCAAGGAGTTTTTTTATTGCATCACATGTGCCTACAGGTACAGTGCTTTTGCTTACTATTACTTTATAACCGTTGAAGTACTTAGCCATGTTCCCGGCAACATCAAGCACATGTGAAAGGTCAACGGAGCCGTCTTCCATTGGCGGTGTTGGCAGGCATAGGAAGATCACTTCACTTTGCTGGACAACTTCTTTCAGACTGGATGAAAATGTTACTCTTTTTTCTTCAAGATTTTTTTTGAGCAGTTCTTCAAGTCCGGGTTCGTAAATCACGGGGTTGCCTTTTTTCAGATTCTCGATCTTCTTTTCATCAACATCCATACATATGACGCTGTTGCCGTTTTCAGCAAAACACACCCCCGAAACCAATCCAACATAACCGGTACCAATTATTCCAATTTTCATTTTACTTTTTATTTAAGAAGCAGCCTGCTGCTTAATATCAGAAAGCTTATAATTAAATTTAATAAAATAATACAATCCAAGAACAAGATATAACAGAAATCCCATTGCATGAGTTGCTGTTCCGTATCCAAGGGCACTGGCTTCGCTGACTGCAAACATGTTGACCAAAGTTACCTTGCAGATGTAATGGTATGGCCCTGTCGCAGCAGGCGAGGGAATGAACATAGCAACGTTTACCAGCACCAGAAGCAGATTTGCATCCCAAAGACCATGAAAAAGATCAGTGCCGCCGCTAAGACTTAGTATGTTAAAAGAATAAAACGGGATATATGTACTTACCAGGTATGATATCCATATCAAAACAGAATAAACCGCAATACGAAAGAAAAGCGATGGTTTTTTCAGTACTTCAAAACCGGTTAAAAGCGAAACGAATATATTATCAACTTTTTCGTGAAGCTTGGCGGGCAGAAATTTAGTGAAGAATTTTACTATTGAGAGGCTTACCACCGGCTTAATCAGCATGAAAAGTATCCACACCAGCATAAGGAAAATTGCAGCGGATAAGATAATTACAGCTGAGCCAATCTGCGGAATTGCATTTGTTATTCTGTCTTTGAAATAAATCAAGGCAACTCCAAACATCAGCAGGAACATGACTGTATCAATAATTCTTTCTACAATGATGGTTGCAAACGCCGAGGCACGGGAGATATTTTCGTGTTTACCAAGTATATACGGCCTCACGACTTCACCCGAGCGGGGAAATAAATTATTAAGCATGTAGCCGATTATTGTTGTGGCGAAAAGGTTCTTGAAGCTAATGTCTTTTTTCACCGGCTCCAGCAGGATTCCCCACCTGATGGCTCTTAATGCAGAGCCCGCAAAGACGCCTATTGACATTCCGATAAATACATAAAGATAATTTGTATTCTTCAGTATATCGGCAAGTTCACTCAAATTTACATTTCTGAAGGCAAGGTACATAAAGAGTGCCAGTAAAAGAGTGCTGATCAGTATATTAAGTTTTTTGCCGCGGCTCAACTTATTTATCTCATATCAATTACTTCTGTACCTTCAGGAGGAGTAAATGTGAATTTAGAATTTGATACGCCTGTATTAGTCTGTATATTCTTTATTGAATAAGTAGATGTAGATTCATCGGTAACGATATATATCTTTTTGATTATCCAGTCGTCTTTGCCAACCCAAAGTTTTGCTGATTTAACATAACCGCTCTCTCTTGGTTTAAGCGAAAGCACATATACATCTTTCCCGCCTATTTTTTCAGTTCCGGTTAGGTCGCTGTAGAAATTCTCAGGGTATTGAAACAGATACTTATTTGGAGAAAATGTATTGCCGGTCTCTTTGTAATAATCAATTACTACCTGTTTCTTTGAGGGCGTATATGACCATGAAGTGCTGCCATCGGTAACAATCGTCTGAGAACCGGTTTCTATTCTGTATTTATTCTCTTTTTTGATGTAAAGAGTGCCGCTTGACGATTGTGCTTTGGACTTATTGAACTTAACAGTCTGAGAAAACGAAGCTTTTGCATCAGAAATATCCTTATATGCACTTTGCACATTCTGGATTATTTCCTGGGCTGTAATGTTATCATCTTGAGAAAAAACGGGAAGATTAGCCAAAAAAAGGGTGAAAATCAACAATTTCGATAAAATAAATCTCGTCATAATTTGCTCCTAAAATTATAGATTTTTACAAATTTACACAACTTTAATCTAATAAACAGTATAATTTGCGGTGTCATTACGCGAATTTATGTAAATAAATGTTAGTAGAAATCTCAAACAGGCACATAGTAAAGCAATTATTTGAAAGTTTAGAATAGAATAAAAAGGGGATAAGCTTTAGGCCTATCCCCTGGCAACGAAATGAAATGAAATGATGAAACTAAACTTTACCTTCCATTACCATCCTGCTGGTCACTTTTTTCGTTTGAGTTCTGTTTAACTTTTCTCTTCTTCTGATATTTCTCATCCGTATTGCCAAACTTGTAAGAAAGATCCAGAGAGAACCGTCTTTGATTTGATATATGCCTCATAACGGTAGTATATCCTGAAGCGCTTATATCCTGGCCAAATGTTGATTTCCTGAAAACGTCGCTTACTTTCAGGCTAACAGAAAGCGCATCTTTCATGAAAGACCTGCTGATACCAATATCAAAATTAGAGGTTGGAATGTTTTTTCCCTGGAAGTTCAGTTTTTCGCCGGTGTAAGTATAATACAGCTCAACATTAACAGCGCCAAAGCTGAAACTTGATCTAAGATTGGCTTTCCATGAAAATCCTTCTTCCTGTGCAACATCTAAAGCATTATCTTCATCAAATTTTGTATTGTACAGGCTTAGGTTTCCGGTAAGGTTAACCCATCCAAGCGCTCTTGAGCTTACAAATAGGTCCAATCCATATGCATTGGATGCAGAAGAATTCCTGAATGTTGCAAATGTAATATTGCTATCAATTAAGTAGCTGTAATTGGAAATAAGATCTTTGCTGTGGCGGTAGAAAAGCATTGGAGTAACCGTAACAACAGGCGTAATTAACATGAAACTCAGTTCGTATGAATCGGTGTACTCAGGCTTAATGTACGGATTGCCGCCGAAATAGTATTTTGGATTTACTTTATTTACGAAAGGATTCATTCTCCAGATATTCGGCCTGGTAATTCGCCTGCTGTAACTAAGTGAAAGCTGGTTTGCCGTGCCTATCTTCTGAGACATACTTACAGACGGGAAGAAATCGAAATAGTTTCTATCCACAGTCTGACCTGCATTTACAAGCTCTCCTTTAGTTTTTGTGTGTTCAACCCGAAGGCCAAGCTTATAACTGAAGTTACCGATGGAGCTTGAAAACACTCCGTACACTGCATTGATGAATTCATTCAGTTTAAACCTGTTGTTTACACTCAGGTTTTCAACATAACTGTTTGTATTGAAATTCAAAGTATCTGAGCCAATATTATTATCAGCAAGGCGGATCGTTGCTTTGTACCCTGCTTCAAGTTTTGAAATGCCAAGCGGATGAACATAATCTGTCTGACCGCTTACTACATATGAACTAAGGACAGTTGTATCCTTCTGGTCAAGCGGAAAAACGCTCGTCTGGTTACCTGCATTATCATAATCCGTTTTTAATGAGGAAAATCGGTTATTATTGAGTATCCTGGTTAATGTAATATCACCGGTCCATTCCCTGCCTTTATCATCTATCTTTCTGTTGAAATATATACTGCTGTTTATACTCATCCATGTCCCGTTCCTGTTGTTATTCTGCGTGAAATACGAGTCCATAATTCCGGAAGCATTCAGTATATCAGTTCTGGGGTTATCAAGATTATTCCACTTTCCGTTTCCGCTGCTTCCGTCAAAGCCTATATTCATCCCGGGAGAAACCTCATAATCCAAACTCGCCTGTCCCCAAATCCAGTAACCATGATTGTTGCCGGTACTATAATTATAAAGTCCTGAAACAGGCTCGAAATATTTCGTCCTGGCTTCAAAAGAGAAATCATTATTCCAGTTCCCGCCGTAAACACTGCTGAGCCATGTAAATTTTTTCTTTTTGAAATTCAGCTCTAAGCCGCCCCAGCCGGTAGGTTTTTGTGTGTATTCCAATCCTGAGCTGACATTACCGGTAAACCCCAACTTATCGGTTTTCTTCATGATGATATTTATGATACCTGTAACACCTTCGGCTTCATACTTTGCCGGTGGATTTGTAATTATCTCAACCTTTTCAATTGCATCTCCCGGAACCTGTTTGAGGCTTACAAACTTTGAAGGCTTATCATCTACTAGAATTTTTACGTTCTGGCTTCCGCGCAGGCTTACGTTATCATTGATATCAATATCAATCATTGGAAGTTTTTTCAATACATCAAGCGCAGTGCCGCCTTTGGTCAGGATTGATTTATCGACATTGAACGTTTTCTTATCACTGCTTAGCTCCATTTCTTTTTTCTTATCCTCAACCAGAATTTCCTCTGTTGATACATCCTGTTTCTTCAGTTTCAATGTATCAAAGCTAAGTGACTGGCCTGATGTTAAACTAATATTTTCCACCAGAAGAGTTGAATACTCCATAAGGCTTGCCTCAAGCTTATAGCTTCCTGTTGAGAGGTTCTCAAGTGAAAATGATCCGTCTGCATTGCTCTTAGTCCCTTTGACCAAAGAGTTATCTGAAGAAGAAAAAAGCTTAATATCGGCTTCTACAGGTGACCCGGTTTTGTTATCCGTTACCTTTCCCGTAATTTTCCCGGCGGGATCGGATAGTAGTGGCGAAGTAAGAAAAATAAATAGAAATAACGGGGCTACTCTAAACATATATTTCATAATAACTTAATAAATTTAAATGTAACAAATTTTAATTGATGCCGGAGATGAAGATAGAGAAAACGAGGTCTTTTATTACTAATTTAGATGCTGGAAGGCGGAAAAAGGTTGCAGAAAAACTAAATCAATTGGTCAAGCTGTGCTTCGGTTTCGATAAGTACTTCGCGGGCTTTACTGCCGTCAAAGGGACCGACAACGCCCGCTGATTCAAGTTCATCAACAATTCTGGCAGCGCGTGCATAACCAACTTTGAGCTTGCGCTGAAGCAGAGAAACAGAGCCCTGCTGGTAACGAACAATGACGCGGGCTGCCTCTTCAAAAAGGTCGTCGCGCTCGTAAGTTTCATCATAAGTTTTTTTCTTCTTTTGGTTTATGCTTGGCAGTTCATACATTCTTGAAAATCCTTTTTGCGAACCGATGAACTCAGCAACACGCTCAACTTCTTCCCCGGTAATGTACGGGCTTTGGATCCTTACGGGTTTACCTGCGCCGGGCGGAGTGTAAAGCATATCACCTTTTCCAAGAAGCTGTTCAGCTCCGTTCATATCCAGTATTGTACGTGAATCAACTTTTGAATTTACAAGATAAGCTATCCTTGCCGGGAAATTTGCCTTTATAACACCGGTGATTACATCCACAGAAGGCCTTTGTGTGGCAAGTATGAGATGAATACCGACTGCACGCGCAAGCTGAGCAAGTCGGGCTATGGGTTCTTCTACTTCTTTTGAGGCAGTGATCATCAGATCTGCAAGCTCATCAATTATCACAACTATATACGGCATTTTGCCATGTTTGATATTCTCATCATTTTTCAATCTGCCCTCACTGAACTTCTTGTTGTAATCAGAAATATTCCTCACGGTGGCATTTGCTAGTCTTTCGTAGCGTTTTTCCATTTCGATCTCAAGGCTCTTCAATGCAAGCACTGCATTCTGCGGCATTGTAATTATCTTCTCTGAAAAATCTTTTGATACTGCAAGATAGTGGTGCTTGAGTTTTTCGTAGAGATTCAGCTCTATCTTTTTGGGATCGATAAGGAGGAATTTCAGATCATTGGGATGAAGCTTATACAACAGACTTGTGATAATGATGTTTATACCAATACTTTTTCCTGATCCTGTTGAGCCTGCAACCAGCAAATGCGGCATTTTGGTAAGATCGTCAACATACACCTCGCCTGAGATGGTTTTTCCAAGAGCAATAGGAAGCTGGAGGCTTGAATCATTGAATTTCTTTGAACCGACTACGCTGCGTACTTTTACAGTAACAGGGTTGTGATTTGGTATTTCAACTCCAACTGTACCTTTACCCGGGATAGGGATTATCATCCTGATGCCGCGAGCCTTCATAGCAAGCGCAATGTCATCCTGCAGGCTTTCAATTCTGCTGAGCTTAACATCTTCGGCGGGCACCAGCTCGTATAGTGTAACTACGGGTCCGGGTGTTGCAATAACTTTTTCTATCCGTACCCCGAAGTTCAGCAGCTTACTTTGGAGAAGTTTTCCGTTTGCTTTAAGCTCTTCATCGGAAATAACATCAAGCTCTTCCTGCAGAGGCACGTCTAACAGGTCAAGCGGGGGGAGCTTATAATTTTCGAGCGGTTCAAATGGTAGGTCTTCTTCAACTGGCGCATCAGGCGGTATTACATCGCCTATCTCCGGCCTTTTGTTCAGTGTTCTTGGTTTGAGAATCTCTTCTCCCAGTCCTGCAGCGGTTACTTCTTTGGTAATATCCAAAGGAATTTCTTTGTTCAGATCATCACTTTCATTTTTTGGATCGTTTACTATTTTCGGTTTATCCTTGGTTTTCACAGAAGCAATCATCTCGTTATCAACAGGTCTGTTGATCTTTGTATCTTTTATAACATGTTCTTCTGCAATTTCTTCGCCGTCAGTTTTTCTATCGCTTTTTGTCTTGGCGATCTTATCACGCTCTTTTTTGATAAGCTCGCGTTTTGATTCCATTAATCTCTCTTCTTCTTTTCGTTCCCTCATCTCTTCCATAGAGGCGCGGAATTTATCCCTGAGTGATTCATAGAACATCTTCAATCGCGCAAATGATTTGGCTATATCGCGGTCAACCAGCAGGAATCCAAATATTATCACGAGTCCGAAGAGCAGTACATAACTGCCAAGTGTACCCAGCAGAAGGTAGAATATAGAGGAAAAATACTCGCCGCTTGTGCCAACAAACGTATATGGTATCTTTTCAACGCCAAGTGTAGTCCTGAACATTCCAAAAAGCGCAGATGTAAATATCATAAGCAGTATCATATATATAGTAAACTGCGTCATGGAAAGCAGTGTGCGTTTGCGCATCATCTGAACTCCGGCAATTATCAGCAGAACAGGTATAACAACAGAAAAATATCCGAACGCACCCCTGACAAAAAAGCCTGATATCACTACCCCTATTATACCAAGCCAATTGGAAGTATTGAAGTTTGACGACTGGTTCTCTTTTTTGAATATCTCGGAAATGCTTACGGATTCAAGGCGTGTTTCGTCTGCGGCTGAATAAGAAATTATGCTGAGTAAGATTAAAACGCTGAAAAGGATGAGGAAGAAGCCAAGGATCTGCTTCTTATTGGAAATAGGCAATCCTTCTTCAAATTTTCTTGAAGAACCTGAAGAGCGGTCTCTTCTACGGGAGCTTTGTTTGTTCTTCATGTAATTTTAGAATTGCTGATTATATTTCAAAAGTTAAGATTTAACCTTCGGATTTTTGTGAAACTCTCTTCATGGTAAGCTTCGGATCTGAAGCAAACGCTTCTATCGATTTGATCACGCCGCTTCTGAGTACAGGAAGCATATTGTAAAGATCAACTTTTGCGCATGCCGCAAGGTCGTCTTCAAATCCAACTGACACCAGGTACTTCCCGTGTTCGGATTCGTGCATCATTTTCAACAGGTCATTTTGGTAAGCCAGAAATATCCTGGCAGCGCCAAGGGAAGAATCGGTCAGACTATATTTATCGCTTCCTGCCTTGTTAAAAA
>JAUQWT010000078.1 GCA_030835005.1 Ignavibacteria bacterium
GCAAGCTCGGCATCCTCTGCTGCGTGATATTCCAGTTCAGGGTTTTTAGCCTTATGGGTAGAAAGGAATGTGTAAACTGCAGGTACTACAAAAAGTGTCAGGAAAGTGGAGAATATTAGTCCGCCCACAACAGCAATACCTAAAGAGACGCGGCTTCCTGCACCTGCACCAACTGCAATTGGCAGCGCCCCAAGAATTGTTGCAAGGCTTGTCATGAGAATAGGCCTGAACCTTTGCACAGATGCTTCTATTACTGCCTGTGTTTTGCCAAGACCCTGTTCTTTTTTCTGGTTGGCAAACTCAACTATAAGTATAGCATTCTTTGTCACAAGCCCCACAAGCATGATTATGCCTATCTGGCTGAAGATATTGAGAGTCATATCAAAATACCATAGGCTGATCAAAGCTCCCGTCATGGCAAGCGGAACAGTCAACAGGATTATGAACGGATCTATGAAGCTCTCGAACTGGGCTGCCAGCACTAGGAATATTATGAGCAGCGCAAAAACAAAAGTGAACACAAGACTGGATGAACTCTCAGCAAAATCTTTAGACTGCCCTGCAAGAGCAGTATTGAATTCAGGCGGCAGTATTTTTGTTGAAACCCTGTTCATGGCATCGATACCGTCTCCCAGTGTGTAATTTGGAGATAGCCCCGCTGTAATTGTTGCCGAGACGTACCTGTTATACCTGTATCTTGTTGTTGGAGTTGCCTGATCTTTCAGCCTCACAAGGTTATCCAGCTGAATGATCTGACCGTCTTTATTTCTTACAGAAAGGAACTTAATATCATCTGGCTTATCGCGCTTATCACGTGTCACCTGCCCCAGCACCTGGTATTGCTTTCCGTCTTTAATAAAGTAACCGAACCTCTGGCTGCCAAAAGATATCTGCAGGGTTCGTGCAACGTCTTCAAAAGATACTCCCAGGTCAGCCGCTTTCTGGCGGTCGATCTCAAGCGTGATCTCGGGCTTATTAATCTTGAGGTTCACATCAACAAACTGAAGCTCAGGCTGTTTCTTTGCTTCTTCAAGGAATTTGGGCATGTATTCCAGAAGCTGGTCAAAATTTGGTGCCTGCAGTACGAACTGAACAGGCTGGCCTCCAAACCTGCTGCCGATCGTCGGAGGCTGGGAAGGCACTCCCCTAATACCGGTTATAGTGTTAATATCTTTGGCGATCTTATTATAGATCTGCTGTTGGGTTCTTTTCCTTTGGTCAGGCGGTGTTAAATACAAATTCACGAATCCGCTGTTTACATTTCCTCCGCCTCCGGTATTTGTGATAGGAGTGGATATCTCCGGAACTGAATCAAGTATCAGCTTAGTCAGGTCATCCATGTACACCTGCATATATTCAAATGAGGCACCCTCAGGCGCAGTAGCCTGTACTCTGATGTTAGAACGGTCTTCAATGGGGGCAAGTTCTGATTTAAGTGAACTTCCGATTGTATAAATGAGCACACCCATAAGTGCAATTATTACAAAGCCTAGCCATCTTACTTTAATGAATGATGTTAATGCATTCTTATAACTGTTAACCAGCCACACAAAGAAAGGTTCGGTTTTAAGATAGAACCAGCTGTGCTTTTGGTGAGATTTAAGCAGACGGGAACTTAGCATAGGAGTTAAAGTTAAAGCAACAAAAGCTGAAACAAGCACGGAGCCGGCAATTACAACGCCAAACTCTTTAAACAACCTGCCGGTTAAACCCTGCAGGAATAAAATAGGAAGGAAAACTGCTGCAATGGCAATTGTTGTTGAAATTACAGCGAAGTATATTTCCTTTGAGCCTTTAAATGCGGCTTCAATAGGATTCATCCCTTCTTCGATCTTTGAATATATATTTTCAAGAACTACAATAGCGTCATCAACAACAAGACCAATGGCCAGAATTATCCCCACAAGCGTCAATACATTTATAGAAAAGCCGGCAGCATACATAATAAAGAAAGCGGAAATAATTGATGTCGGAATTGCAAGTATCGGTATAATTGTTGAACGCCAGTCGCGCAGAAATAAGAAAATGATAAGTATAACCAGCCCGAATGCAATAAATATAGTTTCTTCAACTTCATGTATGGTTGTTCTTATGTATTCAGAGAAATCGAAACCGATCTCAAGCCTGAAATCAGGAGGGATGTCTTTCTTAAGCTGCTCA
>JAUQWT010000079.1 GCA_030835005.1 Ignavibacteria bacterium
TGCCGCACAAATTCAAGGAAGTAAGCCAGAGATTTTTATCAAAAGAACTAAAACACGTACATAAAGTAATTCTATAAATTAAGCCAATTGAATTGAACGAAAAAGATATTCTGCAAATATTTAAGGATTCAAATGCATTTCAGGAAGGTCATTTTGTACTTACTTCGGGGCTGCACAGTCCTCACTATATTGAGAAATTCCGGGTCCTTGAGCGGCCTGAGTATACCGCAGTATTATGTAAAGAGCTTGCTGATAAGTTCAGAAAAGAAGGAATTACAATTGTTGTAGGACCTATGACAGGCGGAATAATACTGGCTCATGAGGTTGGGAGAAATCTGGAGACTATTGCAATATTTACAGAGCGCGTTGAAGGAAAAATGAAGTTTCGCAGGGGCTTTCAGATTGATCCGCACGATAAAGTACTCATAGTTGAGGATATCATTACAACGGGTGGAAGTGTCCATGAAGTGATGGAAGCAGTTTATGAAATGAGAGGAAATGACTTCACAGGAATTGCAGGTGTTGGCGCACTAATTGATAGATCTAACGGCAAAGCAGGTTTTGGCGTACCATTTAAACCACTTCTGAAAATGGATGTAAAGGCATATAAACCGGAAGACTGCCCATTATGTAAGAAGAAGATTCCGATCACAAAACCGGGAAGTTCCGGGAAATGAGAATATTTCAATCAGAATTCTTTTTGAAAAACCTTTGCAGGCTTATCTGAATTTGCAACTTGAAGCCATTTTAAAGCTTGAACTTCATCATAGAAAAAAAGCATCTTGAATCCCCTATTGTAAGAGGCATTTTCGAAAAAGTCATTGTTCTCTTTATTTGACTCTGTATCAAGAATAGCAAATTGAATGTATTTTCTTATTGGATCAAAATTCTCAATTCGCTTTAATCCGTTGAACACCCCAAACCTCTGTTTAAAGCCACGCATATCAAAAAGAACTTTGTCAATACCATTAGCATCAATTACAGAATCCATATCACCGGATATCTTAGAGAATTGTTCCAAAGGCAAATCGCCTGTTAATTCAACTCTCAGAAAACTGCCCTTAATTTCATACTTAATTCTATATTTCATTTTAGGATTATATTTAATGAAATACATGCGAAGTGATATCAAAATTAAACAATAATTGAGTGTTTTTCAAGTGTTATAAATACATATAGATTTCATGAATCAATTGTGCCAAAATATTAAAGAATAACTACAGATAGTTAGAAAAAAAAAGACCAAAATAACATCAAGTGTCTAATTCACATATTTTTCGTTCAAGCCATTCTTTCTCAAGAATGTTCTGTTTAAGAGACAAGTCTTTTTTCAGCTTGATAGTATGTTCTCGGTTCCTTCTGAGTTTCAGATCAATTATTCGTTTTACCATATCAATAAAAAGCCCTGCTCTTTGCCTGTACCTGGTTGAAATGAACTTATTTGATGCGATAAAGTGTTTGTAAGTATCGATCAACGAATAGGTTTCATCGTAATATTCCAGTTCATAAAATATCTTTAGGTGCAATGTCTTAACATCTATTTTAAAATGAAATAATTCATAATCTATCTTCACCAGTCGTCTGAGTGAACTTTCAAACTCTCCTTTTTCAAACTTTAGCAGAGCCTCTGCAAGGTCACTCATATTTTTTGCGGCATCAGGAGGCAATTTCTGCAGGTATTTTTCTAAGAATCCCTCAAGCCACAAATGTTCTTTCAGTGCAATGCCTGTATGAACAATATTTCTGAAAATCCTTAAAATGAACTGACCTCCCGGATGGTAAGAATATAGTTTCTTTTCAAGCATTTCATTGTAGGCATCAAACAACTCTCTTGAAACGTCTTCATTGCCGGATTCTATCTTTAAAGTGCAGATAGCTTCAAACATTGTATAAAAGTTTACCTGTTCAACAAATGAGAACTTACCGGATTCAGTTTTGATGAGCGATTTGAACTCATTGAAGTAAATCTCGTTTTCCGGATGAAGAAATGCCATCGACTCAAAATAATTCAAAGCAATAACCGGGTAATAGATATTCCCAGATACCTTCAAATAGTGAATGAATTTCTCAAGCCCGATGTAGTTTGTTAATCTTGTAAAGTCACTTCCGGAATGATCTGAATTGAAGTTCTTTTCATCAAGTCTAAGGTTCATCTGGCCCTTAGAAAGCATAATCGCAAAGTGATAAGATAAATGGTCTGTACGTCTCAAAATCGCTTGAGATGCAAGGTGATCCTGGTGCATATAGCTGAATGCAGCATTTTTG
>JAUQWT010000437.1 GCA_030835005.1 Ignavibacteria bacterium
GGTAGCCAGTGTATGGACAATACTCTCAACAGTTGACGGCGGATCAACGTGGGTTCCCTTAGCAACAGCACCGGCATCAGTTGCAGGTGAAGATGGCAGAAATAACAGTTTCCAGGTTTCGCTTCCTGATATGTGGTTCACTACAGGCCAGGGCAAGCTTTATCACTCAACCAACACAGGCATTACCTGGACAAATTCACCTACAACGGGTATTACCGGGCAGGTTACATCAATACAGTTCAATTCTTCACTTATTGGTTTAGTAGGCGGCGCTGCAATGTCTAAATCAACTGATGGAGGTGCTACATTTGCACTTCTTCCGGCCCCTGGCACGGGTTCAATAACAGGTATTGGAGGTACTGGAAGTAATTACTGGTACAGCAGGGGGACAGGAATCTATTTCAGTACTGATGGAGGCGCTACCTGGACTCAGGTACACGCTCAAACAGCAGCTCAAAATCATCTCTCCCTGGTGTCTGACGGAAACGGTTGCATGACCGGATGGTCGGCAGGTGCCACCGGAACAATTTCTAAGATGAGAATTTCTCCGATTGGCATTAATGACCCATACAGCCATATACCGGATACGTATGAGCTCGGTCAGAATTATCCAAACCCTTTCAATCCTACAACCAAAATTGTTTTCGCGGTACCTTTGGCAGGAAATGTAGAATTGAAAGTATATGATATTCTTGGAAGAGAAGTTGCATTATTGGTTAACATGTATGTAAAAGCAGGCACCCATGATGTTCAATTTGATGCTTCATCGCTTGCAAGCGGTGTTTATATATACAAAATAAATTCCGGCTCATTTACCGATAGTAAAAAGATGGTACTGATAAAATAATGTAATTGTTTCTCACCTGCCCCGATTATTCGGTGAAAGTCCGGATTTGACGGGATGGTTAAATAATACTCAATTGTCTTATCGAAAAGCCCCGCTGAAAAGCGGGGTTTTTTATTGCGGTAAATATCATTTTGAAATTATCTCTTTGTGAAAAACTTTTATAATCAAAAGCAATATGAATTCTATCTCAGTATGACGAAAATGACTTATTATTTCATTTTTATTTATGATACTTTATCATTATAATGTATTATTCTCTTCAAGCAAATTTCTTTTTTTGATAGAAAATCTCTATTTAATAACCTTTTTAGGAGGTATTTATGAAAAAAACGTTAAAATATTGTTCATTTTTTTCTTTATTGGTACTAACGGTTTTCCTGTCGTTCAATGGCGGCTATGTAACCGGACCCCCGTTTATTCAGAATGAAACAATCTTCAGTTCAGGCGGTCCCGATTCGTTTGGATACACATGGCGTGATACTATATTAACACCGGGAACTCTGGACTTCAAAGATACTACATGGGGCTCAGGTACTTGGACAAGAATTACCGGGCTTGGAGATGATAATCTCGTGGGTCCGTTTCCTTTGGGCTGGAATTTTAAATATTATTGGTATTCCGTTAATCAGATCTGGATAGGTTCAAACGGCTGGCTTACATTCAGAAATCCGGGTGCATCACAGCTTGCATCTCCTTTCCCGAATATACCGGTACAAACTCAGCCGAATGATCTGGTAGTGCCTTATGCAGCTGATTTGAATTATGGCGGTACAGGAAACCCGGGAAGATGTTATTATTATACGAATAATACCGATACTTCAATTGTTTCTTTCTATAATCTGCCTTTTTGGCAGCAGGCAGCGCCAACTTATAACGGCGCCAACACTTTCCAGGTAATATTTACGTCTGCAGACAGCTCGATAACTTTTAAGTATAAAGATACAAGCGGCGCATTGGCAACAGTGGATATAGTTACTGGAATAGAAAACCTGACAGGCTTAATCGGATTGCAAGTTTCAAGAAACGCATATGCCCAGGAAAACAAACAGGTTAAGTTCAAATATCCGCCTGTAGTCACATACCAGGTTAGAGACGTTACCGTTAAATCTATTGACAATCCAAACAACGGCGGAGTTATCAAACTTGTTGGCGATACTGTTAGAGTAAACGCAGTTATAGAAAATGTGGGCAATGTAAATGTTCCGGCCTTTAATGCTGCAATGACGATAAGGACATTAACAAATACTCTTGTTGCAAGCGATACGGTCCCCGTTCCATCTTTAAATGCTGGTGCAAACAGCCCTATTACTTTCAACGATACATTTATTCCAACAACTCCGGGATTTTACTTTGTAAGAGTAAGAGCGTTACTTCCGGGTGACCAGGTTTTATTGAATGATTCAACACAAATAGAGCTTAACGTACTGCCAAGAACTGGCGTAATGGAGCTTGCTTATGAAAACGGACTGGCAAACGGAACAGGTATTTCATGGTC
>JAUQWT010000438.1 GCA_030835005.1 Ignavibacteria bacterium
TTCCGAAAGACTTGTTTTAAGGGAACTCAATGCTGATGATGCAGAGATGTTTTGTGATTTTTTGCTGAGAAACAAGGAGTTCTTCAAATATTCCGGTCCCGCTTATGAGAGCGGATACGACACATTGGAATATCATAGGAAAATGCTTGAGAGATCACAAACCGAGTTGCTTGACGGTAGGCACTATAAATTTGGGGTATTTAAGAATGAAGAAAGGAACAGAATTATAGGTTCAGTTGCTCTATCAAATATTGCAATGGGCAATTTCCGTTCATGTTTCTTAGGTTACAGGATCGACGAAAAAGAAAACTCAAAGGGATATGCAACAGAAGCTATAAAGAGAGTTATCGATTTTGCCTTTGTTGATCTTCAGCTCCATAGAATTGAAGCCAACATCATGCCCCGCAATAAGCCCTCAATTAGAGTAGTTGAAAAGCTTGGTTTTGCTTTTGAAGGCGAATCAAAAAGATACCTGCAGATAAACGGAGTTTGGGAAGATCATATGCATTTTGTGATGTTGAATGAAGAAAACGGATGAGGCGATAATAATAAGTATCTGTAAGTTGCAAAATTTTTTTCATTGTTATTGTTAAGAATATTAAAATCTGAAAATCAACCGGTTTTAACATCTAATGTGTCCTATTTCTCAGTTTTCAATCGTTATAATAGCAAAGGTCAAGGCTGCAGAATTAGCTTAAATTATTATGAAAGAGACAGTAATATGAAAGATTTCATGTTTCTATTCAGAAATTCCGAAGAAGCACTAAGTAAACTTTCCCCCGAAGAACAAAAAAAGTATTACGGAAGATGGGGTTTATGGCTGAAGAATTTCGTGGATATGAAGATCTACGAAGACGGTGACCGTTTGAGCTCCACAGAAGCAATGACAATATCAGGAACGGGAAAAACTATGACTGACGGACCGTACATTGAATCAAAAGAAATAATCGGCGGCTATGTAAGGATTAAAGCCGAAGACATACATCAGGCCGCAGAATATGCAAAGGAATGCCCGCTGCTGAGTTTGGGAGGAACAGTTGAAATACGCACCAGCCATGAAGAGTAATAACATTTAACTAAACTTATATTATAATGAAAGAATTCATTTTCTTATTCAGAAGCGAAGAAAGCAATATGACGAGCCTTTCACCTGAGGAAATGCAGGAATATATGAATAAATGGGGTGTATGGACAAAGAAGCTAACTGAGGCCGGAAAACTGAAATTCGGCGATAAGCTAAGCCGGAAGGAAGCAAAGATAGTGGGAGATTTCGGTAATTCCATAACTGATGGCCCGTTTATTGAATCAAAAGAAGTGGTTGGCGGCTATATAATAATAGAAGCTGAAAACATGAACGAGGCAATTGAAATATCAAAGGGATGTCCTGTATATAATATAAATGGGCTGGTAGAGATCCGCACAAGCGCATATTAAACATTTTTAAACAAAGTGTCCTACTTTACGTCCTTATATTCGTCTTAATAATGTAAACATTTTTTAATAAATTAAAAACAAAAAAACATTATGAAAGACTATTTATTGTTATTCCGCGGTGGAGATTCAAAGAGCTTATCTGAAGATGAACGCACCAAAAATATGCAGAAATGGGGCGAGTGGATCGGCGGCCTGGCTAAAGAGGGCAAATTTGCAGGCGGCGACCCGCTTGAATCCGGATCGAGGATAATCACCGGAAGAAAAATGACAATTACCGACGGACCATTTGCAGAAACCAAGGAGCTTATCGGCGGCTACTTGATCGTGAAAGCTGAAGATCTTGACGGTGCCACTGAAATTTCCAAAGGATGCCCGATTTATGAAATTAACGGAGCCACTGAGATCAGGGAAATCCGCCATATGGATATGTAAGAAATTCTGAACTTTGTGGATAACTTAAGCGATAATTTTGAAAAACTTACAGGCCATCTTTTTCGCACAGAAGCGGGGAAGATGGTTTCTGTTTTAACCCGGATATTCGGGTTGACTCATATTGAAATAGCCGAAGATATAGTTCAGGATACATTTGTTAAAGCGCTTGATGAGTGGGGTTACAATTCAATGCCGCAGAATCCGCAGGCATGGCTTTACAAAGTTGCTAAGAATAAGACGATTGATTACCTGCGTCATCAAAAACATGTCCTTGAGTATGAATCTGATATAAGCCATTTACTGAAGTCAGAGTGGACACTTGCATCCTCGGTAAGTGACATGTTTTTGGATAACGAAATACAGGATAGCCAGCTAAGAATGATATTTTCTTCGTGTCATCCCTCACTACCAAAAGAATCGCAAATTGCGCTGACTCTTAAGACTCTTTGCGGATTCAGCATCAAAGAAATCGCAAGAGCGCTCCTGACTACAGAAACAAATGTAAATAAAAGGCTTTTCCGGGCAAAGCAGAAACTGAGGGAAGAACATTCCAGGTTCGAAATTCCAACAGGCGATGAACTGCTCGAAAGAATTGATTCGGTTTATAAAGTGATTTATCTTATTTTTAATGAAGGTTACTCTTCAACCGAATCTGAACAAATGATACGGAAAGACCTGTGTGCAGAAGCTTTGCGCCTTTGCCAGATATTAAGCGAGCATCCCATAGGAAATATGCCTAAGTCATTTGCCCTCTTAGCCCTGATGTGTTTTCACTCTTCCCGGCTTGATGCCAGAATTGATGATAAAGGATACGTAATACTCCTCAGAGAGCAGGATAGAAGCCAGTGGAACAAAGCACTGATAGCAAAAGGATTTGAGTATTTATCCTTATCCTCTAACGGAAATGAAATAAGCGAATACCATCTTGAAGCAGGAATAGCTTCTTATTATTTGGCTGCAAACAGTTTTGAGGAAACTGACTGGGAAAACATAATGAAGCTTTACGAAATACTTGAAAAGATAAATCCTTCCCCGGTAACACTGCTTAATAAATCAATTATTTCGGCGCAGATCAGCGGAACAAAGACTGCACTTGAGGAATTGCTTAGGGTTAAAGATCTGGAAAAATACTACCTATATCACTCAACGCTTGCTGAGTTTTATAAGGACCTGGGTAATACAGATAAGGCCCGTTATCACCTTCAAACTGCAATAACACTTACGCAGTCTAAAACCGATTTATCGTTTCTGAAAACAAAGTTAGGAAAATTGAAGTGAGTATAAGAATTAATTGTTGCTATTCATCCTGAAGGGTTCAAGCGCGGCACCAATGCTTTTTGCTTCGGGGAAGAACGAAACAATTTTCTGAAGAACTTCGTCAAGAATTGCGTCGGGGCATGAAGCGCCGCTGGTTAGTATGATCTCTGTGGGTTTTGAACTGTTTTTGAGCAGCCAATTTTCGGAAGTTT
>JAUQWT010000080.1 GCA_030835005.1 Ignavibacteria bacterium
GAGGAGGCTTTCTGGGGAAGAAGATGAGGTATAAATCTTATGATGAAGTGCAAAGCGGTCCCGCGCTAAGGCGGTACGAAGCAGGCCGCAACCGTATTAAGAGGCACAACAAAAGCCGGTAGTACGCCTCTTTTCTGCAGGCCAGCCTCGTGACGTCAACCACAATGCATGATTTCATCACTTTACTATAGTGGGTCAGTAATTTTTGAATCAAAATCATATTTTTGTTCTGTGTAAACACGATCAATCCATTTGCCTTCTTAAGAATGCAGGTTTGTCATCGTTACTGATCTTGAATTCATCAGAGTTGAAATCAAAATCTTCCAGGTCAAGCTCTTCATTCCTGGTTCTTATCTTCTTCATATCTTCATCGCTCAGCAGGTTGTTCCTGCGTACAGCCGGTATATCATAATTCTGCAATTCCTGCTGTGTGCTCGGGATCTTAACCACATTTGAATCTCTTTCGGTATTCAAAAGGAGGTTCTTTGATTTTACTTCGTCATGCTCCGGGTATGTGTTAGATTGTTTCTGCTGCGCAGAAGTAAAACCGGTTGCAATGATTGTAACAATTACTTCATCCTCAAGCCTTTCATCCGAAACAACGCCCCAGATAAGTTTGCCGTAATTACATCCTGCGGCCTGTTTAATAAGCTCAGTCATATGCTTCAGATCTGAAATTTTGAAGTTCGGGTCAGCAATAATATTAAGCAGTATTGATTTTGAACCTGCAATTGATACACCTTCAAGCAGCGGATTATCAATGGCTTCCTGTGTTGCCCTGAGCGCTTTGTTCTCGCCCTTGGCGTAACCAATACCCATTAAAGCATCGCCCATATCTCTCATGATAGTCTTCACATCTGCAAAATCAACATTCACTTTCCCTTTTTTAGTAATGATATCTGATATACCGCGAGTTGCATTGTAGAGCACGTCATCAACTTTCTTAAAGCTGTTTTCAAGTGTAACTTCCTCGCCGAATACCGTCAAAAGCCTTTCATTCGGAATAACTATGCATGAATCCACTTCCTGCTTAAACCTCTTCAGGCCCTCTTCTGCAATTCTAAGCCTGTCATCACCTTCAAAATCAAACGGCTTTGTGACAATTCCAACAACAAGCGCGCCTGTAGCTTTTGCAATTCTTGCAACAGCCGGCCCTCCGCCCGTTCCGGTGCCGCCGCCCATACCGGCGGTAATAAAGACCATGTCACATCCCCTTACAACCTGTTCTATTTCTTCACGGCTTTCTTCAACAGCTTTTGCTCCTTTTGTTTCATCCATACCGGCGCCAAGCCCTAGTGTGGTGTTTCTGCCTATCTGAATCTTGATCTCTGCTTTGCTTCTTTCAAGATCCTGAATATCAGTGTTAAGCGCAATAAAGTCAACGCTATCAAGGCCCTTTTCGATCATATTATTGATCGCATTGCCTCCTGCGCCCCCTACCCCGATAACTTTGATCTTTGCTCCGTATGTTGCGTCGGTAACAAGTGAAATTGCCATTGTTGTTTTTTCTCCTTCTCTTTCCCCTAGAAAGGAATCAAGTTTAAGTTATAGATTGAATTAATTAATTTCTTTATTTCAGTGAACGTCATTTATATAAATTTCTGTTTACAGTTCGTCGAACCAGTGCTTGATCCTTTCAAACACATTCTTTAATCCGGGATGTTTCTTTCCTTTTAAGCTCTTCACATTTTTTTTCTGGGTAAGATATTTCATCCTGTGGAGAATGAGCCCAATACCTGTTGCATAGATCGGGCTTTCAACCTCTTTGATCAATCCACCGCCAATATCCATCGGAACGCCAAGATTAACTTCAGAGCCAAGTACCTGGGTTGCCAGCTCCCTGGTTCCCCTGAGCAATGATCCGCCGCCAGTTATCACAACACCTGCCGGCAAATAACTTTCAATCCCGGAGCGTTTTATCTCCTGTCCTGCCAGAACAAATAATTCTTCCATTCTTGCCTGTATGATCCTTGCAATTATGCTCTTTTCTATCTTCAGAGGTTTTCTTCCCTTTATTCCCTGTATAGTAATTATGTCGTCGTTTATTATTTCACTCACAAGTGCATAGCCGTATTCTTTCTTTATTCTTTCCGCTTCTTTTTCATCAATACCAAGGGTCTCGCTGATATCATTTGTGACCTGACTCCCCGCAATGCCTATGCCTGCAGTATGTTTTATGACCCCTTTTTTAAATACCGCAATGTCTGTAGTTCCGCCGCCGATATCTATCATGGCTACACCAACTTTTTTCTCAGAATCATTAAGCACTGCATAAGAAGATGCAAGCGGCTCAAGGACTATGTCATCAATATCAACTCCAACGGACTGAACACAGCTTGATAGATCATCTATCTGTGACACAAGTCCGGTTAGTATGTTTACTTTTGCTTCCATTCTTAACCCGAACATACCGATTGGCAGGTCAAATATTCCGTCTTTGCTATCGATAATGAATTCTTGAGGAATAACATCAATGATTTTTTCATCTTTGGAGAGTTTTAAGCTTTTTGCGCTTTCATAAAGTCTTTCTATATCTTCCTCAGTAATTATCCTGTCCGGATGTGCTATTGCGACTATTCCTTCGGATTGAATGCATCTGATATGAGGTCCTGCAATTCCGACCGTAACTGATTTAATGTCAAACCCAGAGCGCTCTTCAGCTTCTTTCAGTGATGCCTTTATGGACTCAAGTGTTTTCCCAGGG
The DNA here is from genome assembly GCA_030835005.1 of Ignavibacteria bacterium. Classification (GTDB taxonomy): domain Bacteria; phylum Bacteroidota; class Ignavibacteria; order Tepidaquicellales; family OLB5; genus OLB5. The sequence goes on from JAUQWT010000080.1 coordinate 2,705, forward strand.
TTAACTACCATTCCGCGGGAAAGTCCGGTTGATGGTGCTTTGCCGACTCCAAGAATGTTCAGCCTGCCATCTTCTCTTACCTGGGCAACTATTGTACATATCTTAGTTGTGCCTACATCAAGACCAACTATTATTTCACCCTTATCTGCTGTTTTTTTCTTAGCCATTTTACATTAATTACAGTTTAATGATTCAAAAATTTATTACTGCAGATGATTGTTCTTTGTAACTACAATATCGCTGAATCTCATATCAATATACTTAAACGAACTCATCGGGCGGTAAACCCTAACCTGCTTCAAGAAAGCGTTGAGCTGTATAAGTTTCTTGTCGATCTCTGTCCTGAGTGTGCTGTTATTAATATCCTTTACGTTACTTATATTTTCATATTTGTCTTTTCTCAAAAGATTTGAATACTCAATAAAAAATACAGGTGTTGCATCATCACTAGTGAAAAGCGTTATCCTGTTTGAGTCAGTAAAATTTATCTCTGATATAAAATTATAAAAGCTCTTATTCAGTTTAATTGACTGGCGGATTATATACTGGGCGATCTTCAGGCATTTCAGATCGTCTTTCCCGTAAGAACCAGTGCCTAGTTCTTCAGAGAGACCGCTTACTACCGGTAAATCAACATTTGTTTGTTCCTTTTTCAATATGTACATAGTCAGTTGATCATCTACAAGAAATAGTTCTTTCCCATTTGAGGCTGCCGCAAAAGGATTCTTCTCTGATATCTCTATTTTAATTGTTGCGCCATCCTTTAGTACTACTGTTTTCTTGATATTTGGATGCTTTGATATTCTTGCCTCTATCATATCCAAAGACAGTGAATTTGAGCAGATTATAGAATCGTTTAATTTTGCGAAATCAAAGATCTCGTCTTTTGATAAAGTTATATTCCCGGAAACCACAACGTTACGTGTCGTTGATTTATCCTTCCACAGACCTGAAAGCACAATGCTCGAAAAGGCAAATACAATTACAGTAACAAGAAGCAGAGTTAATTTCCAGTTCTTCATATTGCCGCACCTTTAAATCCTACGAGCTTAACTTCCATTTCAAGATTGATCCCCGTTTTCTCATGCACAGTATTTTTGATGATCTTGATCAGCTCTGTTACGTCATTTGCGGTAGCGTTTCCCCTGTTAACTATGAAGTTCGCGTGTTTATCTGATACCATAGCTCCGCCGAAAATTTTTCCCTTCAGACCACACTCCTGAATAAGTATTGCGGCTTTATTGTCTTTTGGATTTTTGAATATGCACCCTGCATTTGGCAATTCGACCGGCTGCGCCTCGTTACGCTGCAGTATAAGTTCTTTTCGCCTTGCCATTAGTTCTTCTTTATTACCGGAAGGCAGGCTGAATTTTCCCTCAAGCACAACTGTTCCTTTCAGATCAGAATTCCTGTACCTGAAACCACACTCTTCTTTTTTCAATGATAATACAGTTTCTTCTTTGATTACTTTTACTTCCTTTACATAGTCTGATGCTTCCCCGCCGTAACACCCTGCATTCATAACCAGAGCGCCGCCAATAGATGCCGGAATTCCGGCCAGCATTTCTACTCCTGCATAGCTTTTCTGGATACAGAAATCAACAAATCTAGCCATTTTTACTCCTGCTCCGGCTATAATATTATCCCCCTCGTGTTTCAAGTAGTTGCAGGAAGTATCCAGATTGATCACAATACCTCTTATTCCCTCATCACTTATAAGGATATTGCTTCCATTTCCCATTACATAGTATGGAATACTTTGCCTGTTAACATATTTCACTATATTAAGAGTGTCTTCAGCATCAACCGGCTCGACAAAATAATCCGCATCTCCTCCAATGCGAAAAGTTGTATACCTTGCCAGCGGTTCATTCAAAGTTATCCGCCCTTTAAAAACTTTCTGAATTTCAGTTATTGATATCAACTATTATTGACTGATTTAAGCTTTTCAACAAATTCATTACAAAGATTTGTAACATCACCTGCGCCCTGGAACACTATTACATCATTGTCTTTCATATTCTCAAAAAGCATATTCACAATTGCCTGCCTGTCTTGTACAAGCTTTGCGTTTTTATTGAACTTAACCAATTCATCATAGATAAGTTCGCTGCTTACACCTTCAATCGGTTTTTCTCTCGCAGGGTAGATATCCATTAACAAGACCTCATCTGATATGGATAATGCCTGTGCAAATTCTTTATGAAAATCTCTGGTTCTAGAATACAAATGCGGCTGGAAAACAGTTATTATCCTGCCCTTTGTCATTTCTGTCAAACCACTTAAGCTGGCAAATACCTCCACGGGATGGTGAGAATAATCGTCATACACTTTTATACCGTTTCTTTCATATTTAAGCTGAAGTCTTCTGTCAACTGTCCTGAACTCACTTATGCTCTCTTTGAATATATCAAGAGGAATCTCCAATACCTTAGAAACTGCAAAACATGCTGCTGAATTAAGAGCATTATGCTTCCCTATCATATTCAGCTGAATATCATTGTATGAACTGTGAGAATTCAATATTGAAAAGTTGAGCCTGTTATTTTTTGTATTATAATCGATTATCTTCAGGTAATTTTTTTCATCAAATCCGTATGATATCTTCTCGCGGTTTATTGAATTTATGAAACTCTTAATGTTATCGTCATCTCCGCAGAAGATCATATATGCTCCGTATTTTGATCTGTCGCAGAATAACCTGAAAGTTTCTTTTATATCTTCAAGATCCTTATAAATATCAAGATGGTCTTCATCAATATTCGTAATTACGGTAACATTGGGCCTTAGTGCCAGGAAAGATCTGTCGTATTCATCTGCTTCAACAACAGCAAACTTGCCGCTGCCAAACCTGGAAGCTCCCCCATCAAAAAGCTGAACGTTTCCACCGACAAATATCAGCGGGTCAAGCCCTGCATCTACCAATAATTTACCAATCATTGCTGTCGTTGTAGTCTTGCCATGAGTACCGGATACTGCAATCAAATACTTATCATTTACTATCTCTCCAAGCATTTCGGCTCTCCTGATTGTGTTTATTCCCAGTTCTTTTGCTCTTATCATTTCAGGATTATCGCTCTTTACTGCAGAGGAGTATACAACCAAGTCAATTTTGGAGTCAATATTATCAGCTGCATGACCTATAAATATACCTGCTCCAAGCTCTTTCAGCCTTTTTGTGATCGCAGTTTCAGTCATATCTGAACCAAAAACCCGGCTGCCGCTATTCAGGCAATATTCTGCAAGGCCGCTCATACCTATTCCGCCTATTCCTATGAAATGAATGCTGTCTTTTTTCATTAATACTTTTTTTGGTATCAATTTAATTAACCGCTGCCGGATGTTTAATTTTCAGGAATTCGTTTATAAGCTCACCGCCTCGTTCAAAATCGTTAGCTCTTATTCTGAGCTGTTTCCTTCGGTTTTTTAGTTTCAGCTTAATTATTCTGTAAGTCATTTCTTCATCTTTTTTTCTGCGCCTGCCTATCTTTACGTTAATAATATCACTGAACAAAACTTCCCTGCTGCCAAATTTATTTTTGAATTCGATCCTGTCTGCCTTCAGAATGATCATTGGAGCACGAATAATATTAATAATGACAATAAACAAGAATATCACTATAAAGATTATCAATATGTAGAAGATTGGATCGTTATAAAGCAGTTTGAAACTCTCCCCGATTGTTCCGCGGAAGAGTACATATGCCGTAAAAAATAAAAGGTATATTACCAGCGACTGGTAATAAAAGTCCATTCTATGTTTGTGAACTTTCTGGTCCATTTAGTTTTTAGAATTACTTACAAGATCAATCAGCATTGCTGCAATTTTCGAAGCCGCTTTTTGATCTGCGAACTGCTTTATATTACTTTTCATTAAAGCAAGCTTGTTTTCATCCTCAATCAGCGATAGAATTGAGTGTTCAAGCTTTTCATCTAATTCATTATCAAGGATCATTTCAGCTGCATTTTTTTTCACTAAAGCCTCTGCATTCTTTTGCTGATGATTCTCTGAAGCAAGCGGGAATGGCACAAATACTGCCGCAATACCGAATGAAGCAAGTTCCATTATGGTTGAGATACCTGAACGGCAAATCACAAGATCCGCTGCCGAATATGCTTTATCGATTTCATTTATGTATTTCAATACTCTTATATTCTTGTTCCCCGTAACTGCATTCGAAATATTCTCATAATCATTGTCTCCCGTCTGCCAGATGATTTGTATTCCCCTTGAGCAGATATTTTTGAAACACTTGAGAAGAGCATTATTGATTGATTGAGCTCCCTGACTACCCCCAAAGACAAGAAGGGTCTTTCTTGATGCATCAAGCTCGAAGAATGCCAAAGATTCCGATTTCCCGTAATTTTTTAGATTCTCTCTTACAGGATAAGACATCACTTCTACATTATCTTTCCTTTTCAGGAATTTCTTCGTGTCTTCAAAATTTACTATGACCTTATCTGCCTTTGGTGAAATCAGTTTTACAGTAACACCCGGATAAAGATTACCTTCTTCAATTACAGTGGGTATTCGTAATTTTGCGGCAGATCTCAACACCGGCCCCGAAACATAGCCGCCTGTTCCGAACACGAGCTCAGGCTTAAAATCTTTCAGTATTTTTGCAGAATCTTTCAGTGCTTTTATAATTTTGAATGCTGTTAAGAAATTCTTGATACTCAGGCTTCTTTTGAATCCGCTTATTTCTATTGTCTCAAGTTTGTACCCGTTCTGAGGAATAATCTTTTCTTCAATTCTTCCTTTTGCCCCTATAAATTTGATCTCTATTTTGTCGTTAAGCCTTTTTAACTCATCTGCAATTGCAATTGCAGGATAAATATGTCCGCCTGTTCCTCCGGCAGCAAAAATTATCCTGTTAATCATCGTCGTCATGTGCTCCGGCAAGCGCTTCCCTGAGCAGTGCTCCTTTAGGCTGTAGCCTGTATGTTGATATATTAAGCAAAATCCCAACTGCTATTGAATTGAATATGATGGAAGTGCCGCCGTAGCTTATGAATGGAAGTGTTTGACCTGTTGTGGGTATTATTCCAGTTGCTACCATCATATTTATTACTGCATTTAATCCAACTATTATGGTTATGCCAAAAGCCAGATATTTTCCAAAATCATCCTGAATAGTTCTTGCAAGTTTCAGGCCGCTGTAAACAAACATTGCAAACAGCAGAATAACAATTGTCACACCCCAGAATCCGTATTCTTCGCCTACAATTGAAAAGACAAAATCATCATAAGATTGGGGCAGAAAGAATTCCCGCTGGTTTGAATTTCCCGGACCCACTCCCAAAAATCCTCCATTACCGAATCCTATTATTGCCTGCGAAAGCTGATAGCTTGCATCTCCGCCGGAAGTATGTTCTTTGTAAGAGAATATCCTGTTCAGTATGTACGGCTTCGAAAGAACAAATAAGATCGCAGCCGGGACCATGGAAACTACCGTAAACACCATGTGTTTCAATTTTACTTTCCCTATCCAAAAGACCATGAGACTTGATATGAATATAACGCTTGCAGTTGAAAAATTTGGCTGGACTGCTATTAGAACTACAACTGCCAGAACATAGCCCAGAATAGGAAGGTAGCCGTAATACAAGTTTCCGATATAATCTTTCTTTTTTGCCAGCAGGTAGGCAATATTTATCAAAAGAGCATACTTCACAAAATCTGCAGGCTGAAAGCTAAATCCGCCCAAATAGATCCACCTTGCAGCGCCTTTAGTAGATTCAACTCCTGACACAAGCAGATATAATAGCATCAAAATAGCAGCGCCCATAAGCCACTTGCGGAACCTGATAAGATTTAGATAACTAATCCTGGATGTGAGGAAAATGAGAAATACCCCAACCAGTGCCCTTATCAAATGGTTTCGGAATAGAAGTGAACTGTCGCCGCTTATCTTAACCGACCAGCTTGATGACGCGCTGTAAACAACACCCAGGCTGAATGTTATCAGCGCCAGTATGGGAATCAGAATACCAAGATCTATTTTATTTATTCTTGCTTCCACTATTAAAGTGTGTTTACAATTTTTTTGAATTCTCTGCCCCTGTGTTCGTAATTATCAAACATATCAAAACTTGCACAAGCCGGCGATAGCAGCACAATTTCGTTCTTGGCTGCCACAGATGCGGCTGTATTCACGGCATCATCCATATCTTCTGCCTTTGTCACGGGAACAATATCCTTAAAGTAATTATAGACTTTCTCTTTTGATTCGCCAATAGCTATAATGTGCTTTACATGTTCTTTTACTTCGTTTTCGATCTGGCTGTAATTATTTCCTTTATCTTTACCGCCAAGAATGAGCACAAGCGGTTCACTGAATCCCTTAAGCGCATACCAAACAGAGTTTACATTCGTAGCTTTTGAATCATTATAAAATTTTATCCCGTTTATATCGCGACCGAACTCCAGCCTGTGCTCTACCCCTTTGAAATTCTCGAGGGTTTTCCTGATGTACTCTTTTTCTATGCCAAATATCCTCGCCGAAATGACCGAGGCCATTGCATTATATACATTATGCTGTCCTTTAATAATCAGGTTCTGAGTATCAATTATATTTTCTTCACCCATATAATAGTAGTATATGAGATCAAAATTATCAACAAAAGCCCCGCTTTCGGTCTTATCTTTAACCGATGAATAAAGACTGAATGCAGATTGCTTTGCGATAATGCCATTGTTAACTGATTTCCTGACCAACTCATCGTCGTAATTAAAAACAAAATAATCGCTGCTGTTTTGATTATCTGTTATTTTCATTTTTGACTGCAGATATTTTTCAAATGAATCATATCTGTCCAAATGATCGGGAGTAATGTTTAGGCAAATTGCAATAAATGGCTTAAACTCTTTAATGTTATCTAACTGGAAACTGCTTGTTTCAAGTACAATTATGGAATTCTCATCAGTATCTTCAACAATGTCAGAAAATGCCGTACCGATATTCCCGCAAACAAAAGTCTTATAACCTGCATCTTTAAATATCTCGCCAATCAGTGTAGTCGTTGTTGTCTTACCGTTTGTTCCGGTTATTGCAATTACTTTGCCCTTGCAAAACCATGAAGCTGCTTCGACCTCGCTTATAACTTCCAGGCCTTTGCTGAGTGCAGTAGTTATAACTTCTGAATTTTGTGGAACTCCCGGACTTACAACAATTAAATCTGCATCATAAACCCTGCTGCTGTGAGAGCCAAATTCATGCTCTATTTCGCTTGCTTTAATTTCTTTCACAAATTCCCCGTCTATCTTTTCAGACGGATTTGCATCGCTTAAGAACACTTCAAAGCCTCTTTTCTTCAGCAGTTTAGCTGCAGCAACACCGCTTCTAGCTGCGCCTATCACAGAAACTCTTTTATATATGTCTTTCGGACTTTTCAATTTTTATCTTGGAAATGTAGCTCCTACGTTCAATCCAATACCCTGATAACGCATATCGTCAAATTCCCTCAAATAGTTGAAATATTTCAATTCAATAATTATGTTGAAATCGTAATTCTTGAAAAAGACTGCTCCGGCTATTAAGTTCAGGCCAAGGCCACCGCGCGCAGCAACACTGGTCTTATTCGGATCGTCCCTGTCTCTGCCAATGAAATGAAGCCCAAGGCCTCCGCCAACAAACGGGTCAACTTCAGATTTATTCGATTTGCCGAGGAATGGATACATAACATTTACATCCAAACCAATATCGGTCATAGCCGGGCTGGTTTTGAATCTGAAGGGGATACTTATTTCAGCCCAGAAACCGTCACCAACATATTTTCCAAAAGCTTCAAGCGAAATAAGCTGGTTGCCATGGTAATCACCTTGCAGGAAAAACATACCGATCTTACCGCCGGGGACAAAATAGATCTTTTTGGTCGGCTTCTGCATTAATTTCAATTTTGAAGAAGTGGATTTCAGCTTTAGAGGACTTAAATTCAACCCGTTATTATCTGCGGATTTCAATTTAAGCTCTCCGGCTGATGTTTGTGCGAAAACATTTGCTGAAAAGAATGCTGCTATGAATATTGCTGTTAAAACATTTTTGATTCTCATAATATTACCTTTTTTAAATTGATTTATCTTATCTTGAATGTCGCAAATGCCAGGATTGCCAGTATCACCGCAACAATATAGAAACGCGTAACAATCTTTGGTTCTGGAATCCCGTCCAGCTCATAATGATGATGAAGGGGAGCCATTTTAAATATTCTTCTTCCTTCACCGTATTTCTTTTTTGTATATTTGAAGTAATATCTCTGCAATATCACAGAGATTGACTCGGCAAAAAATATTCCTCCAAGTATTGGCAGTAAAAATTCCTTTTTCACTAGAATTGACAGTGTTCCCAGCGCTCCGCCAAGAGCAAGGGAGCCTGTGTCACCCATAATAACCTGCGCCGGATACGAATTAAACCACAAAAAACCAAGTGATGCGCCAACCAGTGCTGCACAATAAACTGCAAGCTCACCGTTACCGGGTAGGTAAATTATTCTCAAGTAATTACTGAAAATTTCATTACCTGAAATGTAAGCTATCAGTCCAAATGCAAGACCTGCTATGCCCACACATCCTATAGCAAGACCGTCAAGTCCATCAGTAAGATTGACTGCATTTGAAGTGGCAGTGATTATGAATACTATCAATGGTATGTATAAATACGAAAAATCGAATTCAATCTGTTTTATGAACGGAATGGTAGTAACAGAATTTATCTTCTGAAATTCCGGCAGAAAATATATCAGGCACGCTATCACAATTCCCAATGCGATCTGGTTCATAAGCTTGTACCTGGCAACCAGACCTTTTTTCATTTTTTTAAAAACCTTAAGGTAATCATCAATGAATCCTACCATGCCCATCCATATAGTGGATAGAAGTATGAGCAGTGTATAAGTATTTCTGAGATCGCCCCAAAGAAGTACTGGAATAACTATTGCAAGTATGATAATTACGCCGCCCATCGTTGGAGTACCAGATTTAACCAGATGTGTCTGCGGACCGTCAATTCTGATCTCATCAGCTACTCTTTTATCATTTAATATTTTCAATATCTTCGGGCCGATCCAAAAGCAGATTATCATAGCGGTTATTGCCGATAGCGCAGAGCGCCAGGTCAAAAACCTGAATACATCAAATCCAGGAGGATTGAAAGTTTTATTTATGTATTCTGCTAGATAGTATAGCATGCTTTATGAAATATTACTATTAATTGTTTGACCCGAAAACTTTTTCAATTACTTCTTCCATCTTCATGCCTCTGGATCCTTTAAACAGCACAATGTCTTCTCTTTTTATCATCGTCTTCAGCAATTCAGCCATTGAGTTCTTATCTTTGAAATAGAAATTATTTTTTACCCCTTTTGAACCTGTATGTGTGTTATATGAGTCTTTACCAATTGTAAACAGGTTTTCAAATTTCATTTTGCGGATAATTTTCCCAATATCATTGTGTTCTCTTTTACTTTGTTCGCCCAGCTCTAGCATATCAGCCAATACAATGAACTTCTTACCTTTACATTTGAATGATCTAAGATTCTCAAGCGCGGCCTTAACGGAATCCGGATTGGAATTATATGTATCATCTATAACCCAAAACCCGTTAATGTTCTTTAGCTGATTGCGCTTTCCAGACTCAATTTTATACTCAGTTACCGCTTTCTTTATGGAACGAACCGGGACTTCGAAATAGAATCCAACCGCCGCCGCAGAAAGTGCAGCCTGGCAGCTTTGGTAACCTATTGTATTTAATTGAGTGTTAATGATCTTATTTCTGTGCTTTATTTCAATCTGAGGATAGAAACCGTTGATCTTCTTTACTACACCTCTTACTTCCGCTTTCCTCTTGAATCCATAAGTAAATCTTTTTATACCCCTGTAACTTCTGTACTTTCTCAGGTATTTATCATCATTATTCAGGAATAACATTCCGTAAACTTCTTTTAGATATTCTGCTAACTCACCTTCTGCCTTTGCTACTCCGCTTAGATCTTTTAAGAATTCCAGATGCTCTTTACCTATATTAGTTATCAGCCCGAATTGCGGCTTAACTATTCTGCATAGTCTGTCAATCTCTTTGAAGTGATTTGTCCCAACTTCAACTACAGCGATCTCATGTTTCCTGTTCAGCCTGAGCAGTGTCAGCGGAACCCCAAGTTCATTGTTCCGGTTGCCTTCAGTCTTTAAAACATTGTACTTCTGCGTCAGAACATTTGCGATGAAATCCTTAGCGGAGGTTTTGCCATTACTCCCTCCAATTACCAATACAGGAATTATGAATTTATCCCTGTGGTTTGAAGCCAGCTGGCCAAGTGATTTGACTGTATCCTTAACCAGAACGAGTGATTTTCTAAAAGAACGTTTTTCAGTTGCCTTGAGATTCTTGAACCATTTTTCAGAAACTACTGCACATTTTATACTTTTCTTAAGAAGAGACTGAACAAAATCGTGCCCGTCAAATCTCTTACCTTTTATTGCAAAGAATAATTCATTCCTGCCGCATTTCCTTGAATCTATTGAAACTCCGCTGAATCTTGCACTCCAAATGTATCTTTCATTTATGATCTTTGAGTTCTTTAATCTCTTAAGATCTTCTAACCCGATCTTCATCAGCTGTATTTCTGTGCTATTTCCTTATCACTCAAATGATATTTTACGCCTTTTATCTCCTGATATGTTTCGTGCCCTTTGCCGGCAATAAGTATCACGTCGCCGTTTTTGCTTATCTCAACTGCTTTCTTAATTGCTAGCTCCCTGTTTTCCTCTACGGAATAATTATCCTGCGAGATGCCCGCTTTGATGTCCTCAATTATTGCCATCGGTTCCTCATCCCTTGGATTATCGCTTGTTATTACAACTTCATCGCTGTTCATAACAGCAATATTACCCATCAACGGCCTTTTTTGTTTATCCCTGTTTCCCCCGCAGCCAAACACTGTTATGATCCTGCCTTTGGATTTGCTCTCATCAAAAATCTCTTTGATAGTTGTTATTGTTTTAAGCAATGAATCAGGTGTATGCGAGTAGTCAATTATTGCAGAAGCTCCATTGCTTAGTTTTATACGATTAAATCTGCCTTCAACAGGTTCAAATTCTTCTATATGCTTAGTAATGCTTTTATAATCAACTTTAAGTGTTTTCAAAGCAGCTATTGCTGCAAGAATATTTTGTACATTAAACTTTCCGGTCAGATGTGTGTTGATCTTCATCCTATCTATTGTCTCTCCGTTATGCGGAACAAGTACTTCAAAGCTCATTCCATTCATATCCATCTCAAGATTTTTTGCAGAATAAGTGCCGCACCCAAAACCATATGATATCCTCTCTGCTTCGGAAGAACTTACTATCTTGGCGCCATAATCATCATTGCAGTTATATATTACTGCCGGTTTTATGTCTTTTTCCCCGATCCTTTTCATTGAATCAAAAAGAATTTTCTTTGCTCTGAAATACTCTTCCATTGTGTCATGAAAATCCAAATGTTCCGGAGTTAGGTTTGTAAATACTGCTGCATCAAAATCAAGACCGTAAACCCTGTTAAGTGCCAGCGAGTGTGAAGAAACTTCCATAACTGCATATTCAACACCTTCATCTGCCATTTCTTTAAGCAAACTGTTGAGTTCAATAGATTCCGGAGTAGTGTGCTCTGTTTTGATGAACCTCTTATTTATATAATTTCCGTTTGTGCCAATGAGTCCTGTTTTTCTGCCTATGGACTGCAAAACGAAGTTAATTATCGAACTTACAGTTGTTTTGCCATTTGTTCCCGTTACACCGGTCATGATCATTTTTCTGGAAGGATACCCGTAAAAAACATTGCTCATAATTGCCATCATTTTCCGGCAGTCTTTCACTTTGTATAATCTCGAATCTGTAAAACCCGGATCGCTATCAGTAAAAACTGCCTTTGCGCCTTTATCAAGTGCATCTTTTATGTAAACATTTCCATCTTTCTTAAATCCCCTGATGGCAAAGAAAATGTCATTTTGTTCAACTGAATTGGAATTATAGCAGAGCTTATGGACATCAAAATCAAATCCTTTTTCGAGGTCCAAAACGTCAGATTCAGTCTTTGCTATCATTTCCGAAAAATTCATTATTGATTTTCAGGGTTATCACAATTTATGATAACCGTTTGATTTTTGGAAAGTGTCTCGCCTGCAGATGGCACCTGCTCTGAAACCTTTCCGCTCCCTGTTACTTTAAAGTCAAAACCCAATGCGGAGAGAGTATAAATACACTTGCGCAGACTCATCCCTTTCAGATCCGGCATTTTCGATGAATTATTATTCTGAAGTTCGTTTTCATTCACACCCAAAACAGTGGTAAGTCTTAATATGTTATTCCCATTTTCGTCAGTTATAAACTGCTGTCTGCTTACAAGTACATTCTTTTTTATGCCTTCAATTTCATAAGGAATTTCATTTTCCTTCAGAAACTTAACTGCGTCAGATATATCAAAATTAACCAGATTTATATTATTCGGATCAGAAAGATCATTTTGGAGATTGCTGCCTGCTAAAACATAATTTGCCTCATTTTCAGGTGCTGAATATTCATGCAACCCGGTTAAGTTAATGATCCTTTCTGCAATCTTCCTGAAAATCGGCGCAGAAACCCTTCCTCCGTAATATTCACCGGCACCGGGCGCATCAATTATTACCGAAATTACTATTTGAGGGTCTTCTGCTGGAAAGTAACCAATAAAAGAAGAAGTATATTTGCTCTTGGAATATTTACCCTCCACAATTTTCTGTGAAGTTCCGGTTTTGCCTGCTATTTTGATATTTTCGATCTTTGCGTCTTTGCCGGTCCCTCTTTCAACAACTCCCACGAACAATTCAGTTAATGTCTTAGCAGTGTTTTTTGATATTACATTTCTAACTTCAGATGGTTTGAATTCCTTTATCAGAGTACCATCAGGAGCCAGGATCTTCTTGATTATAAAGGGCTTCATCATCATTCCGTCGTTAGCTACACATGCATAAGCATTTGTCATTTGCAGCGCAGTAACCAGAACTTCGTAACCGATAGCCATGTAGTTCAGTGTAACAGGAGAGAATTCTACCGGGCGTTTAAGCCTGCCTTTCATTTCTCCGGGAAGATCAATTCCGGTAGTTATACCGTATCCAAAATCTCTTGCATACTTATAAAACCGTTCTCTGCCAAGTCTTGTGGCAACCTGAATTGTCCCTATATTGCTTGATTGTTCAATTACTTGCTGGAATGTTAAGCTTGTGAATTTATGCGAATCCTTTATATTCATATATTCGCCGCCATAGGTGTTTATCACGTCAAACTTTGTCATCAGATTCTCTTCTAGTGCTGCGGCGCCTGTAACTATCTTGAAAGTTGAACCCGGTTCATATAGATCGGTTATTTCTGCTATTTTATCCTGGCTGCTGCCATCAAGTGAAATCGAGTTCATCGCAAGGATTTCACCGGTCTTAACATTCATTACAACTACTTTGCCGCCAAGAGAATTATTTGCAGTTACACCTGCCGAAAGCTCTTCTTCAACTATCTTCTGAATATTCATATCAATAGTAAGCAGTACATTATTGCCGTCAAGCGGTTCTTTGCGGGGATATTCAACAGCAGGCCTTTTTTTACCAAGTCCGTCCTTCTGCATTACAACGTAACCGTCTTTCCCCGAGAGCAGATCGTTAAGTTCAAGTTCTACTCCGCTTAAGCCGATATTATCAATGTTTGTGAATCCGACTAATTGTGATGAAAGCCTGTCATAATTAAAAACCCGGTTAGGTTCATTCAGTTTTATTACTCCTGAGATGTTTATATCTTTTACCTGATTTTCAAATTTCGGGTCAATTCTTCTTTCAAGCCATATGAATGAAGTGTTGCGTGTATTGAGCTTATCAAGATAGAATGATTTGTCCTTACCAAATATCCCTCCAAAGATTGCAGCTACGGAGTCTTTGTTATCTATCATATTCGGGTCTGCAGCAAATGAATACATGTTGATGTTTGAGACCAATGCATTCATTTTCCTGTCAAATATGATGCCTCTGGACGGTTTAAGCGAAATCCTGCTTTCATACTGTTTCTTTGCGGCTACTCTGTATTTTGCAGATTCAAGGACCTGTATAGTAAACAGCTTGTACAGGATTACAAGAAAAAGCATTCCGAACAAGACCATGAAAATGGCTATTCTTCTTTCGGTGTTTGCTTTAATATTTGATTTAGTTCTATCCCGCATTTAGTATAAAGAGCTATTGATTTAAACTCTCAGATTCTGATTTACTTACTGTTATTTTCTTTGGCTTTAGGGTAGAATACTGCAAACCAAGCTTATCAACTGCAGTGCTTTTTATGTTGTCAAAATTCGTCAAACGCTCAATTTCTGTCTGAATATTATTGTTTGATGTAATGGTTTTGTTTATTTCGGTCTGAATGTTGCTGTTACTTGTAACCAAAGCATTTACGGTGATAATATTGTTAACAAAGAAGACTATTATTCCTGCAGTTATAAAGAACATAACCATCAAATTGAATAACGAAATTTTCCTTTGTTTTGGACTTCTCATTTCATACTGATTTAGTCACCATTCTTACTTACTAATTCTTCAGATTTTTTCTGCCACTCTTAATTTTGCGCTTCTTGATCTTGTGTTAACTGCTATCTCCTCTTCTGATGCTTCTACAGGTTTTTTTGTAAGGACTTTAAGCTTTTCGCTGCCTCTGAAAGCATTCTTTACGATCCTGTCTTCAAGTGAGTGATATGATACAACTGCCACTCTGGCTCCGGATTCTAATAAATCTGCTGAATCTTCAAGAATTTTTATCAGGTTTACAAGCTCTGCATTTACTTCAATTCTGATAGCCTGGAATAGCTTCGAGAGATCACTGTTCAGATATCTTGGAGGAACCAGTTCTCTCATCATATTGACGATATCGAATGTTGTCGTAAATTCCTTGTTTTTCCTTGAAAGAACGATATTCTTTGCTATTTGTTTGCCGTATTTAAGCTCGCCGTACTCATATAGGATCTTCGTTAATTCCCTTTCACCGAATTTATTCAAGACGTCTTTAGCTGTTAATCTCTGTTCCTTATCAGCTCTCATGTCTAACGGTGTATCTCTTTGGTAGCTAAAACCTTCTTCAGCGTTAAGCTGGTGGGTTGAAAGCCCAAGATCCATCATAATACCGCTTACTTGTTCAAATCCGGAATTCCTGACGATCTCTTTAATATTAGAAAAATTATCTTTTACTAATATCAGCCTGTCGGAAAACTCTGACATTGCTTTTTTGCAATGCCGAATAGCATAAACATCTCTATCGATACCTATAACTTTACAGCCTGGTGAAGATTCAAGTATTTTTTTAGTATAACCGCCGCCTCCGAGTGTGCAGTCAACAATAACATTTAGATCTTTCCTGTCTTTGGCAAGCAGGAAATCTATCGTTTCTTTTACAAGTACAGGCTCATGATAAAATTCATCATTCAACTTACCCGCCCTGCGTATTTGTATAAAGCTTGGTCATAACCTTTTGCATTACGCCCTCATAAGATTCAGGGCTATCGCTGAGATATTTTTCGTATGCATCAGGATTCCAGATCTCAATTCTTTCGATCTGACCGATCAAAAGAATCTCCTTCTTTATTCCAACTAACTTTTGCAATTCCTGCGGAATTAATATCCGGTGCTGAGAGTCCAGGGAAAGCTCATCTGCATGAAACAGAATACGCCTTCTCATAGATACTTCATCTGTTGTGTATGGATTGGTAGTCTGTACGGTTTTCAGAACTTTGATCCATTCATATGAAGGAAATAGCCAGATGCAGTTATCTCTTCCCAGCGTGACATTCATAATACCACCAGCTTCCGGCAAGATGTGCTTGCGGAACTTAGAAGGTACAATTATCCTTCCCTTCTCATCTAAAATGGTATTTGCGTGTCCTTGGAACAACTATGATCTTTTTATTATTTTAGAAGATAAATAGAAGAAATAAGGAGATACAATTGGTGAAAACCAAATACTCCACTTTCCTCCATTTTCCTCCACTACAAAAATACGAAAAAAAAACCATAAGTCAAGGGTTTTTCCGCTATTTTGCATTTTTTTTTAAGATTCGGTATTTAAGGGTTATTCTTGCTGATGAAGCTAAAATGCTAGAAAATATTAAATACTGTCCCTGTTGCTTTCACAAAGAGGAATACTCCCAGTATGAGAAGTATTATCCCTGCGGCAATGTTTAGCTTTCCAATCGTGTTCTTATTGATCCTGTGTTTATTTCCCGTAATTACTTTCAACAGCAGCCAGAACCAAAGCACTGTACCAAGAAATGCCCCCGCTGAAAATATCAAACCTCCCCAAAATGATTTATCTATTACGCCGAAGCTTTTTACGTAACCAACAAGTGCAAACCATGATGCAGGAAGCGTGATAGATGAGATACAAAGCATAACACCCATTATGAACTGCCCGAAAAAATTTGAGTTAACCTTGACCGGCATTTTATGCTTTTGCACAAAGCCCTTAGCCCTTCCCATCGCTTTGGTTACAGTTAATGATTGGCTTGCTTCAAGTTCTTCATAATCCACTTTATTCTTCATTATCCTGATGCCGTAGATTATCACTACAACACAACCTGCGTAGATAAGCACAATTTGGATGACTCCCATATTGCTGTTGATAAGGTTCTCAACGCTCATTGGAAGCAGAGAAACAAACAAAGAAATGCCTCCAAATGCAATTAAAGCATATATCATATCCATGAATGCAGAGCCTGAAGCAATTGCCATGCCTTCTTTTGTTTCTCCTCTGAAACCCTTGGATATAAGCGCAAAGGCTATGGGACCAAGCGGAGGCACTGAAACTATGAAACCCGTAATTATCCCTGCTATAAGACCTGCAATCATTTAATCAATTTCTATGGAATACTGTAATTTATCTAAATCTATGTTTACTTAAAACAAATAAAAATAGCCCCTCCTCATAGATAACAAAGAGACCTGCTTTAAGTTTTCACTTCTGCATAACGCAGTGCAGTGTCCGCCAGACGGAGGAAAGCATCCATTCATTTTAATGCAAAAGACTAGTATACTGAAAATTCAAATAAAAGATGGAAATATCAGTCTGATTTATATACTTCCCGGCTTTCGAGGTTTTGGTTTAGGATCTTCAAAACTTCATCATGTACTTTGCCGTTTGTTACAAGGGCATTTCCGTTATATATAGAGCAGTTCCCGTTTAAGTCTGTAAATCTGCCGCCGGCTTCTTCAATACAAATCTTCATCGGGGCAACATCGTATGGCGCAACATGAGGATCTATCATCATTTCTGATTGGCCTTTGATGATAAATGAATGCCCGTGGCAATCACCAAATCCCCTGTTATAATTTGTCCGGCTGATCAGCTGCAGAAAATTATTTTTATATGGTTCCGTTAACATGTAATCCAAACCGCCGTGGATCAGGTAAGAGTCTTTTACTGCGGTGATCTTGCTCACTTTACATTTCTTATTATTCGAGTAGCATCCCATTCCTTTTGCCGCACAGATCATTTCATTTAATGAAGGCATTGAGATCACCCCAATAACAACTTCACCCTGGTATTCAAGTGCAAGCAAAGTTCCCCAAAAAGGATATTTCCTCATGTAGTTTTTTGTACCGTCTATGGGATCAATTATCCATTTGAAATCAGATAAACTTTCCGCTATTCCGCTTTCTTCTGCGTGAATACTATGGGTTGGATACTTGTTCTTGATCTTTTGAAGAATGAATTCTTCACATTTGATATCTGCAACAGTAACAGGTGTAAGATTATCCTTAATTCTCGGTTTGATCTTCTTTGTATAATACTTGAGGGTAATTGCTTCAGACTTCTTCACAGTACTAACTGCAAAATCAAGAAGTTTTTCGAGTTGTTTATTTTTTAATTTCATGAAAATTAAATTAAGAACTTTTTGTTAATACTCTGTTAGTGTTGAATTCAAACTTAATGAATCCACTGTTTAGCCGTAAAACATAACCATTTACTTATTTGCCCTTAACTGCATCTTAACGCAGACTTTGTAAATTTGAGCAGCGAAATGAAAATAGCTCACATATCTGACCTTCACCTCGATATACATCACAAACGAAACAGCATTTCTGATACTGTTAAAGTACTTGAGTTTATATCAGATAACAAGTTTGACCACGTAATAATTACCGGAGATATAACCGATCTCTCTGAATCATCTTCATTTTTAATGGCACGGAACATTTTCAAAAAATTCGGACTGCTGAACTCCGAAAAGCTGACACTTACGATCGGGAATCACGATATTTTCGGAGGCGTGCACTTTGCTGAAGATGTAATTGAATTCCCCGCCAGGTGCAAAAATACAAACTATATTGGTAAGATTAAAGAATTTGCTGAATGTTTTCATGAGTGCTTTGACAAAACCCAAACAGTCAATAATAACACTTTCCCTTTCATCAAGGAATTTGATGAATTCATAATTGCCGGACTTAATTCTATTGCGGGATATTCTGTACTTAAGAATCCATTCGCCTCCAATGGCAGAATCTCTTCGGCCCAGCTTTCATACCTGATTGAATTGATATTGGGAATAGGAAAGATTAGTAAAAGAAAAATAGCTTTAACACACCACCATTTCGGTAAAACAGATTCAAATGAAACCGGAAAGACAGGGACTCCCGGTACTATATGGCAGTCAATTGAACGCCAGACAATGAAACTCAAGAGAAAAAAGAAAATACTAAGGGTATTTTCAAAAATCGGAATTGAGCTCGTCCTTCATGGGCATTTGCATGAAATATCAGAATACTCCAGGAATAGGATTAAGTTCATAAACACAGGAGGTTCTATACTCGCAAATGATATTAGGCATTATTCAGTTTGTTCATTGGAGATTAGCTCTTCCGGAATCACGAATCAATTCCTGAAAATCCCGCGCTTACCGGTTCCGTTACCGGATGCGTATGAGATCGGTCCGTTGAAATACAATCCTTTAAGGTCATATTCAGGTAATATTTGCATGAATTGAATTAATTCTGCTGCCTGCCGCGCCATTTTCTTATTAATTGATTATTCACAGATTAATTGATAAATTTGTGTATTCCACAAAACAATTCGAACATCCATAACAAATGGCAAGATCTGAGATACAGATTTTTTCTGGCAGAAACTCTAACTACCTTATTAAGCACATTTGTGATCATCTTGATCTTCCGCTTGGCAGATGCCGCATAGTTAATTTCAGTGACGGAGAGATTTGGGTAAAGTACAACGATAACATACGCGGTAAAGATGTTTACATAATACAATCAACCAATCCTCCTGCCGATAATCTAATGGAGCTTTTGATGATGATCGATGCTGCCGTCCGCGCATCAGCAAGAAGAATTACTGCTGTAATTCCGTATTTTGGTTATGCCAGGCAGGATAGAAAAGATATGCCCCGTGTATCAATTACTGCTAAGCTGATCGCGAATCTGCTTACTGAAGCAGGTGTGGATAGGATCATAACAATGGATCTTCACGCTCCCCAATTGCAGGGCTTTTTCGATATACCTGTTGATCACCTGTATTGCTCTGTTTTGTTCTTAAGATACTTTAAAAGACTGAAGCTCAAAAATCTTGCAGTTGCCGCTCCTGATGTAGGAGGTTCTAAACGCGCCCGTGCATATGCTAAAAACCTGGGGGCTGATCTTATTTTAATAGATAAACGCCGCCCGAAACCAAATGTTGCCGAGGTAATGAACATTATCGGTGACGTTGAAGATAAGAACGTATTGATAGTGGATGATCTTATTGATACGGCAAATACATTTGTAGCTGCTGTTGAAGCGCTGAAGAAAAACGGTGCAAAAGATATTTACGGTGCAGCCACACATCCGATACTTTCCGGGCAGGCTATTCAGAAGATAGAAAATTCAAATCTTAAGAAGCTTGTTGTCGCTAATACAGTTCCGCTTAGCATCAAATCTAAGAAGATCGAGATTCTGGATATTTCAAGACTTTTCGCTCATGCTATAGTAAGGAATAACGAAAACCAGTCAATTAGCGCGCTGTTTAAGGTGGAGTAGTTATTCACACAAGTGATTTTGCCTCTCTCAACCGTGAAACCCTACAAAAAATCTTGAAAAATACGTGTTTTCAGTACAATATATTACATTGAAACTGCCTCAATTTCTTGCTATTTTTTCAATGTTCAATAAATAATTAATACAATCCGTATAAACGGATTAAGGAGGATTACACTATGTCAGAAGAAAAAGGCGTAGCAAAAGGCCTGTTCCTTGGATTCCTTGCCGGCGGTATTCTGGGAGGTATTTTAGCATTACTTTACGCTCCAAAAAGCGGAAAAGAACTTCGCCAGGATATCAGGAATAAAAAAGACGAAATTCTTGATGATGCTGAAGAATATCTTGATATTGCAAAACATAAAGCACAGGATATCATTAACGAAGGTAAGAAACGTTCCGAAGAGCTTATCAGCGATGCTAAGAAAAAAGCAGGCAACCTGCTTGACGATGCAAATAAGATCTTGAATGTAGCTAAGGATAAAACTTCATCATCTTACGAAGTTGCAAAGGAAAAGATCTCAGATGAATCTGCTAAAGTTAAAGATGCTATAAAAGCAGGCGTTGAAGCTTATAAGGATGAACGCAAAAAGATTTAATTAACCGTCGCAAACTTAATGCTTTGATCCATAAACTATGCAGGAAGTAAACTTAGTTTCGGGTATAACAGCAATTGTGCTTTATATTGCATTAATAGCGCTGGTGATATATTTAATTATTGCAATTAAACGTATCGTTGGCGCTATTGATAATATCAATGGTGCAATTGATAATATTGAAAAAAAAGTAGATCACATCACAACTAAAGCTGAACCTCTTATCGATAACTCGCTCTTGATCTCAACTGACATAAAAGAAATCTCTGCCAATCTGAAAGAACAATCTTTAAAAGTTAACGGAATTGTCGATTCGGTAAAAGATACGACTGATTCTATCATAGATTTTGAGCAGAAAGTGCAGAAAGAAGTTGAAACAAATGTTTTTGATACTCTTAATTTGATTACTGCTGTAAGCAAGGGTATAAAGACATTTGTTGGGGCATTATCAAACGCAAAGAACGGTTCGGCAAATAGGAAAAAAATACGGTCAAATTCCTCCCTGGAAGAAGACCTCTACTAATTAGATCAATAATTCTATCACCCAATTCTTTCCCGCAAGGCAAAGCTTGATTGCTTTTGCCCGCGGAACTGACTATTGCAATCGAAAAATGAGATTTTACTTGACATATAAATTCTAGAAGGGAAACTATCTTGGGCAACATTAATCCTGAAAAAATACGGAACGTCGTAATTGCCGGGCACGGCGGTTCCGGTAAGACAATCCTGGCAGAATCAATACTCTTTACCACAGGGGCAACAAACCGTTTCGGAAAAATTGCTGACGGTTCAACAACTTCCGATTACAACAAAGACGAAATTTCAAGGGGTATATCTATTAACTCTTCAGTGCTAAGCACTGCATGGGAAGATTATAAGCTTAATATAATAGATACTCCGGGGTACACCGATTTTACCGGAGCAGTTAAATCCGCAATGAGAATAATGGATACTGCTTTAATAGTAGTTAATGCTTCTGAAGGCGTGGAAGTGGGTACTGAAATTGCTGTTAACTACGCAAAAGAGTACGGTATTGAAAGCTGTTTCATTGTCAATAAGCTTGATAGTGAAAAATCAAATTTCGATAATTGCATTAGCCAGCTTAGGGAAGCATACGGCAGCCATGTTGCTGAGCTTCAATTCCCTGTGAATGAAGGTTCAGGATTTGATACAATTGTTGATGTTCTTAAAATGAAGCTCATAAAATTCTCTCTTGATGGAAAAGGCGGTTATACCGAATATGATATACCGGTTGACCAGATAGAAAAAGCTACACAGCTTCACCAGGAGCTGATTGAAATTGTTGCCGAAGAGGATGAAGAGCTTATGAGCCGCTTTTTTGATGAAGGCGGAACACTTACCGAAGAAGAACTGGTAGAAGGGCTTTCCCGTGAGATCAAAGCCAAGAAGATCCTTCCTGTACTTTGTGCTGCCGGTGAAACCAGCGTTGGCACTAAACCCCTTATTGAGTTTATCTGCAAATATTGTCCAAGTCCGCTTGATGCAGCGCCGTTTATGGCAAAGAAATCCAATAGCGATGAATATGTAGAAGTTCCGCCGTCTCCAAATGGTGAGGCGGTAATTTTTGTTTTCAAAACGCTTTCAGAGCCGCATGTAGGGGAAATGTCATTTTTCCGTGTGCTTTCAGGTAAAGTAAACGCAGGAATTGATCTTACAAATCAGAATAAAAATAAAGTAGAGCGCCTTACGCAGATATTCCAGATGAACGGCAAGAACAGGAAAGACTTGTCTGAGGCTGTTACCGGTGATATCGGAGCTGTTGTTAAGCTTAAGGATACTCATGTAAACAATACATTAACAGGTAAAGGCCTTGCCGTAACAATTGACCCTATCATATTTCCCGATTCACTCATCGAACAGGCATTAACCTCTAAATCAAAGGGTGATGAAGATAAAATTTCTGCGGGACTCTCGCATCTTCATGAAGAAGACCCGACATTTTTATTCCACTTTGATCCTGAACTGGGGCAGACTATTATCAGCGGACAGGGAGAGCTTCATTTGGCAATAATTATTGCACGGCTTAAAGAAAAATACGGCGTTGAAGTTAACATTGTTCAGCCCAGGATTCCTTTCAGGGAAACCATCAAAGGAAAAATTGAAAGCGTTGAATATAAGCACAAGAAACAATCCGGCGGTCATGGCCAGTTCGGGCATGTATTTTTAAGGCTGGAGCCCAGAAAACGCGGTACGGGATTTGAGTTCGCCAATGAAGTAGTTGGCGGCGCAATTCCCACAAAGTTCATACCTGCAGTTGAAAAGGGCGTCACCGAAGCCCTGATAAAAGGGCCGCTTGCCCGTTACCCTGTTGTTGACGTAAAAGTAACTGTTCATTACGGTTCGTACCATGATGTCGATTCTTCAGAAATGGCATTCAAGATCGCAGGCGCGCAGGCATTCAAAAAAGGATTTCTTGACTGCAAACCTGTTTTGCTTGAACCTATCTATGAGATAGAAGTAACTGTTCCTGAAACATTCATGGGTGATGTAATGGGTGATATATCCTCCCGCCGCGGGAAGATTGCAGGCATGGATTCCAA
>JAUQWT010000439.1 GCA_030835005.1 Ignavibacteria bacterium
CCTGCTGCAGACGGCATTCCGTTTGAAAAGAAAGATTAATCTATTTTACCAATATTGCCTTACCGTAATAATTCCCCAGATCAGTTCTAAGAGAGTAGAAATAAACACCGCTTGGATAATTCCCTGCGTTCCAGGTTACAGAAAAATCTCCGGGTCCCTGCCTTGTTAGCGGTACTAACTGCTCAATGAACTCACCATTCACATCATAGATCTCAACAAGCACATTTGTATTTGCGATCAGTCTGTATGAGATCAGAGTTGAAGGATTAAATGGATTCGGAAAATTCTGATTAAGCGTATTTTTTGCAGGCAAATTATTCTGGCCATTGTTACCAATACTCACCATTGCTGATGTATATTTATAAATTCTTCCGCCTGAAGCGTATGCTGTACTGTCATTTGCTATGAATATCCCGTGAATGCTAGAGCCAAAATTAAGATTTGTCCAGTTTAATCCGCCATTAGTAGTTTGTTTCAGGCTGTTAATGAATTGCTGGTGATTAGCTACCCAGCCGGTGTTTGCATTAATGAATCCAACCGGATCCATATCGACACCTGTTCCGGGGATTTCGATCCTGATCCAGTTTAGCCCTCCGTTTGTAGTCTTAACAATGGCTCCGTTTCCGGGAACAAACCTCTCGATAGTTCCAAATCCGGTTTGTGCATTTAAGAAGTACAAATTCCACACGTGTTCATTCTGGATATTTGATTTATAAACTTTTGCCCAGGAATTACCGGCATCGGTAGTTCTAAGTACAACACTTCCTTCGGATATGATATTGCTCCTTGCACCCACAAAACCGGTATTGTCGTTCAGGAACCAAATACCTACCTGGAAACTGCTATAGGCTCCCATATCAATATTCTCATAAGTAGCGCCGCCATTGGTTGTTTTGATGATATTTGTTGGACCAATATATCTCCCGGAACCATACATTGTCTGTGAACCTACAACGGATATATCACAAACACCAGAAGGGGCAGGCACTACTTGAGTGTCAACTCTGATCCAGTTTGTGCCGCCATTAGTTGTTCTGTACAATCTGCCTGCAAGTGATCCTGCCCACCCAAGGTTAGCATTATTGAATGCAATACTTCTCAAATATCCTGCACCTGTATCCTGGAACTGGAAAGTGAAATTCGTCCCCCCATCAGTAGTTTTGAAGATCTTATCATCTCCTGCCTCAACGACCCATCCGGTATTTTCATTGATGAACCAGAGATCTTCATACCTAACAGTAGCCTCCGGCAATGATGAGAGTGTTTGCCATGACTGCGAAAAAATATTCACCGGAATAGACACGAGTATTATCAACAAGATGTGTTTCATATCAAAATTATTTTATTAATATCATTTTTCTTGCTTGGAGCCGGCTGCCATTCTGTAAAACGCAGAAATACGCTCCGCTTGAATAACCGGATGCATCCCAGCTAACTTCATATTTGCCGGCAAACAGTTCTTCGTTTAAAAGAAGGGCCACTTCTTTTCCTGCGATATCAAATATAGTGACTTTTGTAATTTCAGATTGCCCATTGTTATCGGCCGGAATATTGAATCTGATCTTTGTTACAGGATTAAACGGATTCGGGTAATTTTGAAGCAGATTGAAGTCAGCCGGTATATTATTGGAGATAGGCTGTATCCCGATCGGCTTAACTGTATATCTTGCAACATAGGCAGCATTCAGATTGCTTGCACTTGTAAAACTTCCGCCTGCGATGAGTTCTGAATTGAAAATGGCGAAGCTGTAAACGGCGTTATTCATGTTACCCAAAGTAACCCAGTTAGCGCCATTCCACTTCGTTATGTTCTTTACAGACTGATTATTTATTGTGGTAAAGAAACCACCTGCGATGAGTTCATTATTGAAAACAAAAAGAGAGTTAACAGTGGGCCCGTAACCGCCTGATATAATGCTGCTATTGAAAGCAGACCATGTACTTCCGTTCCATTTTGCGATCTTACTGGCATTTAATCCTCCCGCAGTGCTGAATGCGCCGGCTGCAACAAGCTGAGAGCTGAATACTGTAAGCGCAAAAACCGAACTATTCATCCCTGAGCCAAGTGACGACCATGTTGAGCCGTTCCATCTTGCAATTCTTAAAGCTGAACTGCCTCCTGCAATCGAAAATGTACCGCCTGCGATCAGTTCACTGTTAAACACAGCTAGTGATGTAACAACATTATTTACTCCGCTGCCGAGTGGTTCCCAGCTGCTGCCATTCCATTTCGCGATTCTGTTAGCGGGCAATCCGCCGGCAGTAGTGAACGCTCCACCTGCATAAAGCTCGCCATTAAAGATAACTACTGCATTCACAAAATTATTCATACCGCTGCCAAGCGGAAGCCATGTTGAACCGTTCCATTTTGCAACATAATTCGCGCTAATCCCCCCTGCTTCTGTAAAATTTCCCCCGGCTATAAGTTCTCCGTTAAATTCAACCAGTGAGTACACATCTTCGTTTGTACCCAAACCAATGCTGCTCCATGAATTTCCATTCCACGAGGCGATATGTTTAGCACTGTCAGTTCCTGCAAAGGTAAAACTTCCGCCTGCTATCAGCAGGCTGTTATAATTCGTCAAAGCAAGCACGGAATTGTTTGTACCGCCAAGCAGCCCGCTCCATATCCTTGAATTTGTATCTGCCATAGCTATGAAACGGATAACCTCTCCTCCACTCTGGTTAAATTCACCTCCGCAAAACAACAAATTATTAAGCGTATGGAATGCCAGGCCCTGGCTGTTAAAGCCCGGCCCAACAGCCGACCAGTTGTTACCGTCCCACGCTGCAACTCTTGAAGCAGACATTCCCCCTGCAGTCGTAAAGTTTCCGGATGTATAAAGCTTATTGTCATGAATGTGTAATACATTCACTTGACCATTCAGTCCACTTCCCAGCGGCGACCATGTGCTGCCGTTCCATCTGGCAACCCTGTTTGCCGGGTTATCACCAGCAGTTGTGAACGAACCACTTGCGAATAATTCTGAATTGAACGAAACCATAGAATACACCTGATTATTCATTCCTGTACCAATTGCCACCCATTCGCTGCCGTTCCATTTTGCAATACGATTGACTGTTGTTGCTCCTGAAGTAACAAAAAAACCTCCGGCATAAAGTTCGCTATTATGAACACACAATGCGCGTGCAAACGCATTGAAACCCACTCCCAATGGCTGCCATGATGTCCCATTCCATTTCGCGACATAGTTCATACCGGTAACGCCGGATTGTGTAAAAGTACCTGCAGCAATCAGTTCGTTATTATGAACCGCAAGAGCAAAGACACTATTATTCAAGCCACCTGCAAGCGGAGCCCAACTTGAACCGTTCCATTTGGCAATGTTTCTGGCAGAATCAGACCCTGCAATTGTAAATTGTCCAGCAGCAATCAATTCATTGTTATACACAATTAAAGCGTTCACATCTCCATTCAAACCGGTGCCAACTGAGCTCCAGGAAGAACCATTCCATTTTGCAATTCTGCTTGCAGGATTATTGCCGGCGCTTATGAAGGTCCCTCCGGCAACCAGATCACCCTGAAATGACGTGATCGCTTTGACCGAAGAATTCGTACCTCCTCCAACATCAACCCATCCTGCTCCGGA
>JAUQWT010000440.1 GCA_030835005.1 Ignavibacteria bacterium
GCAAGGCATCATCATCACAGCCTATGGGAAAGCCATTATAGCCGATTCCAACGATCTTGTTGTACTGGTTAACTATACAAGCACCAACTTGTGTACTGGGGTCTTTGCTTCTTTTTGAGGATAGAACTGCAATCCCCATAAAATACTCATCCCACGAAATGTAATCCTGTCTTTTCATAAAAATGCAGTAGCACAGACATTCCTGTCTGTGCAAAATTAATTAAATATACTTCTTTAATTCTTCATTCATTTCATCAAGCGTGCCATCATTCATCACCAGGTAATCTGCAAATGCAATCGGTCCGCCCTTGTCAAGCTTCTCTAACTCGCTGATATCGCGGCTCATTGATTCACTATTTGTAAGTGGCCTGAAAGGTCTTTTCAGAAGCCTCTCATATCTTAATGCCTTCGTTGTATATATTGTAAGTAGTTTAAAGGAATCACCGAACTTATCTTTAATTATTTTAAACTCTTCCCATGAATAAAGGCTTTCAATGACTACATTATTGTGGGCAATAAACTCCTCAATTATAGGCAGACTCTTTACAGCCATTGCGCCCATGCCGAATTCCTTGCGCAGGTTCTCACGGGTTTGGCGTTCGTTTTGTTCGTTCACTTCAAGCCCCAGCCGTTTTATCTCGTTCATCACAACTTCGCCGAAATAAACTCTCTTGAATCCATTTTCAACGAAGAACTTTACAGCTTCGCTTTTACCTGAGCCGCACATTCCGATGACTGCAATTACTTTGTTCAATTTATGTCCTCAAAATTAAACATTGGTTCAAATTCGGTTTTTCCTGTTTTAAGCATTAACTCCACGTAGGGAAGGCAAAACTTACAATTCTCGCCAAACACTATATACTCTTTCAAATCTGTAACAGTTTTCAATCCATATCTATCTGAAACAGCTTTCATATCTGAGAATAAATTATCATTACATACGCATTTGGTGACCATAGTAAATATTTGATTATTATATCAACGCTTTCTCAATTCTTTCATAACCGAGTATCGGTGCAAGCCATCTTTCAATTTCATCTACTGACATATTTTTCCTTCTTGCGTATTCTTCGACCTGGTCTTTGCCGATCTTACCTACGTTAAAGTATCTTGATTCCGGATGTGAGAAATACAGGCCGCTTACTGCTGAAGCAGGGTACATTGCGAAACTTTCTGTCAGTGTAATGCCTGCTTTATCTTCTGCATCAAGCAGGTCGAACAAAATTCGTTTCTCAGTATGGTCAGGTTGTGCGGGATATCCTGGCGCCGGCCTTATGCCATGATATTTTTCCGCAATTATTTCGTCAACTGAAAGCTTCTCATCTTTGGAGTAACCCCAGAATTCTTTTCTTACCATTTCATGCATTAGTTCGGCAAAAGCTTCTGCAAGTCTATCTGCAATAGCTTTGATCATAATACTGCTATAATCATCATACTCAAGCCTGAACTTTTCGAGCACAGCTTCTATTCCAATGCCTGTTGTAACTGCAAATGTCCCCATATAATCATTAACACCCGAATCTTTCGGCGCGATCAGATCAGAAAGGCTGTAATAAGGCTCGTTATTCGTCTTCTGCACCTGCTGGCGAAGCATATGAAATGTGGTTAGTATTTCATTTCTTGATTCATTCGTATAAAGTTCAACATCATCACCAATCGCATTAGCAGGATATAATCCTATAACCGCTTTTGCAGTAAGCCATTTATTTTTTATTATATCATCAAGCAGCTTGTTCGCGTCATCATATATTTTCTTTGCTTCGCTGCCATAGTTTGGATCTTCAAATATCTTTGGATACTTTCCTTTCAGTTCCCATGTCTGAAAAAACGGAGTCCAATCAATTTTCTCTCTTATTTTCTCAAGCGGGAAGTCATCAAAAACCTTATTGCCAATAAAAGCCGGCTTGGTGATCTTTGTTTCTTTCCAGTTTATCTTTAGTCCTTTTTCTCGTGCCTGTTCAATAGTTAAGAACTTGCGGTCGTCTTTTCTGCCCTTGTGCGAAATTCGCATCCTGTCATACTCCTGCCTTACGCTTCCAATAAAGCTATCGCGGTTATCCTTGCTCATTAAACTGCCGGCAACGGTTACGCTTCTTGAGGCATCGAGAACATGCACAGTCGGATTGGAATAATTCGGTGCGATCTTGACCGCTGCGTGAATCTTAGATGTTGTTGCCCCACCTATCAAGAGCGGTACACTGAAGCCCTGGCGTTCCATTTCTTTTGCAACATGAACCATTTCATCAAGCGAAGGTGTTATGAGCCCGCTAAGCCCAATAATATCAACATTCATTTCACGAGCAGTCTGCAAAATCTTTTCTGCCGAAACCATCACGCCAAGATC
>JAUQWT010000441.1 GCA_030835005.1 Ignavibacteria bacterium
TCTTAAGCTGGAAACAGTTCAGCAGTTAATAGACGAACACTTCTCAAACAACAATGATGCAACGCTGCTGACTACTGTTTTTGAAAATCCGTTCGGTTACGGAAGAATTGTGCGTGATGCAGAAAGCAGGTTTGAAAAGATAGTTGAGCACAAGGATGCATCTGAAGATGAGAAACTGATTAAAGAGATCAATCCTGCAATTTATATTGTTAAAGCAAAAGTTTTGTTTGAAGCCTTAAGCAGAATTTCTCCTGAAAACACTCAAAAAGAGTATTACCTCACAGACATTTTTCACTTTATCCCCAAGGAAAAGACCGGTACAGTAACAACTAGAGATGAGCTTGAAGTAACAGGTGTTAACTCAATTGAGCAGCTTAAGGAAATGGAAGATGCTTTGAACTCAAGAGGCTGAGAATTGAAGAATAAAAGCTTGTCTGAGAAATTTTACCCCGAAGATATAATAGCCATTATCTTTTCGGGTATAACCATTTTCATTCAGGTCTATCTTTTCTCAATTGGTGCCATTACCGATCCCTATAAGTTCATAACTCCGTCTGTATCCATTTCAGTATTGATGTTTTTCATGGTATACCAAAGGAGCTCTTCGCTTAAGTCCGTTAAGTTTTTGCGGAGTTACCTTCATATTCCTTTTTACGGCATAATCTTTTCAGCATTCCAGTCATTTGTCCACAAGGTGAATCCAAATGATTATGATGACCTGCTGCTGAATGCTGATCTTACCGTGTTTGGTTTTGATATTACACGCCGACTGGAAATGGTCACATCACCCTGGCTGACTGAAGTCCTGACGCTTTCATATTTTTCCTACTATTTATTGCCTACTCTCACATTTGTACTATTGTTTTTCACTAAAGAAAGCGGAGCTTTTGCAAAGTCACGGGATTACCTTCTTTCAATTGTTATAGGCTGGTACGGCGCTTTCATTTTCTATATTATGCTGCCGGCTGCGGGACCTGATATAGCTTTTCCCCAGCATTATACTGTTCCCTTAATCGGGCTATCGCCCCTTACAAGCACGTACCTTCAAAACCTGGGTGAGTACTTAAGGGAATCGTTCGTGCGCAATACTTTCCCAAGCATGCATTTTGCCATAATCCTTATCACAAACTATTTTGCTTACCGTTTCAAAAGAAAGTACTTTTGGTTCTGTACACTTCCTCTCGGTACAATGCTCGCGATCGCTACGGTATATCTAAGGCAACATTATCTCATTGATCTCGTTGGCTCTTTGCCCGTTGCTGCCGTGAGTATATACTTTGCATTACGGATAAACAAAGAGAGCGCTCAGAACTGAGCATCCCAAGAATAAATTTCATTTGCTGCCGGTCAACAAATCAACTGGTCAACCGTTTACCAAATTGACCAATATACTTTTCGGCTACTTCAAGAGCACCATTTTCATTTCATTAACGTACTCACCCGCTTCAATTCTGTAGAAGTAAATTCCGCTGGCATAAGACGAAGCATTCCAGTCTGCTGTATATGCTCCCGGCTGTAATTCGCGGTTAACAAGATCCGTCACTTTCCTTCCGGTTACATCAAAGATCGTAATCTTCACAAATGAACTCTTCGGTATATCAAACTTGATGTTTGTTACCGGGTTGAACGGGTTTGGATAATTCTGGTAAAGCCCGAAATCTTTCGGAATTTCAAGCCCTGAAAGATTTATTCCCGTCATAGTTGTAGTTGCGCAGGTTACATTTGAATAGGCAGATGATGACATGCAGTTTGTTGCATAAACTCTGTAACAGTATTCAGTGTTTGGCGTCAATCCAAGATCAGTGTACTCAATTGTGTTTGCAGGAACTGAATCTCTGAAGGCCCATGTGCTTCCGCCATCAAGGCTTCTATCTATCATAAAGAGTGATTCATTATCAGAGCTATCCGCCCAGTTAATTCTTATGCTTGTGCTGCCAAGAACTGTAGAAACCAATGAATTGCCTGGCGATTTTGGAGCAGAAATCTCGCTTCCCATAGCTGCAAACGGAAAAACAGGAGCATATTTTCTTACCCGTACCCAGTCAATTGAATATCGGCTTGTCGGATATCCTGTGCCGCCACCCGGCACGCCCAACAGCAGGCGCAATGGTTCATTTTTCACAATAAAACTATCTGTCGTGCTCCAGGTAACGTAACCTTCGTTTGCCGGGAAACCCGCGACCTGGCTTCCGGTAGCTACCCATGTAAATGACCAAATCCCTGCAGGAAAGTGTGCGTAATATTCCGGTCCAATATGAAAGGATCCGCCTCTGCAATAAACAGTATCACTGCTTAATTCGGATGATCTGCCCACAGTAACTTTATCGAACATTGACAGTGACATTCTCAAACTTTTGTTGATGTCCTTAGCCCAATACAAGCCCGGATTTCGTGAAAGCGGTACAACGCTTGTAACCTTGGCATCTGCAGTAAAAACATCTGTAAGCGGAAATGCCATATCAGAATACCATATATGATTGATATCCCAGCTGAAAGTAGCTACTCCGTCTGCAAAGGTCACAGAACTTGGACCTGTTCCGCAGCCATCCAGGAAGCGGCCAAGAGTATTATTATCAAATCCTTCATAGAATGAAAATGTTTTTATCGGATTGCTCTGTGTGATCGCAGCAGGATTCCCGTAAAACATGTATATCGTTTTTGTGCTGTTTGCCGGAAGGCTGTTGACATTTATCCAGATTATTGTTGCGTTTGTATTTATCCCGCTTTCAACATAATAATTTAACGGGTAACACAACGCATCGGTAAAGCGTATATCTCCGCCGTCAGCTTTCATCTTGCCCGCAGATATCAATGCAAGTGTATTGATCGTATCGCAGACTTCAAAATCAGTATATGCTGATGAATTGGAATTTGTTACATTAATTACTGACATAAACTGCCAGCCGGGTAGGCAATTGCAGCTTTGTGAGTATCCTGATTCAACATTAAAGAACAAAAACAGGCATGTTGTTATGAAGAAAATTATGTTTTTCATTTGCCTGGAAGTTAAGTTTGGTGTAAAATAAGTCATTAAGAATTCAGAAAAAATCGTGAAATGCAATAACTATAGAAAAATCAGCATTTCGGCTAGGAATCAGTGTTATTTGCAGTATCTAGGTATTAGCATGAAGGGGTTCAGTTTGAAGACATAATATTTCAGAGATATCTTTTCATTGATACTTCATATTGAGAATCTGCGACCAGTCAACTACTTCAGCAATACCATCTTCATTTCCTTAATAAACTCACCAGATTCAAGACGGTAGAAATAAACACCGCTAGAGAAATTTGAACCGTCGAAATCGACTTCATAACTTCCTGCCTGCATTAATCCATTTACAATTTCTGCTTTTTCTCTTCCTAAAACGTCATACAATACAAGTTTGACATTTGAGCTTTGACCTTTGGCATTAAGCGGAATATCAAATTTGATCTTGGTTACAGGATTGAACGGATTGGGATAATTCTGGTAAAGTGCATATACAGCCGGTATAACTGTTCCGCTGTTTGAAATTCCCACCAGTGCAAGTGCGGTATCACAGGCTGATGGAGTATAAGCCGATTTACCTCGGCAGTTTCCTGCACAAACTCTGTAGCAGTAAACCTGTCCCGGTGTTAATAAGCTGTCTCTGTACGTGTTAACTCCACTATTGACTGAATCCTTATTTATCCAGTTTGCACCGCCGTTAGTGCTGCGCTGTATATAGAATTTATCTTCATTGGTTGAATTATCTGTCCAGTTTAGATTGATCTTCAGTCCGCTTACCGCCAGTGCTGTCAAAGCTGTTGGGTTATTCGGGAAGGTCTGCTCTGCTCCCATTGTACTGACAAATGGCTGCAAACCTGATACCCATTTTCTTACTCTTACCCAGTCAACCGTTATGGAGCCTGTTCCCGCAGCTACTCCGCCTATCCCTATTCGGAAATTCCCTTTTGGGTGAATAGTGCTTGATGAGGTAAATGAACCAACTGTAGGGAATTTGCATCTGATATCTCCGGTTGAAACCCATGTAATTGACCAAATGCCGGCAGCGCTTGTGAACCTATACAGCGGTGAAACAAAATTCTGCCCCTGGCATTGCCCTGTGCTTGTATTGCTGGCTCCGATCCGGACGCTGTCTGTGCTGATCAGGGTTGAGTACGACCTGCCGGCCGCATTATTCAGTATCTGATATAGTCCCGGCCAAGTACCGCTTGCTGCATTCACTTTCATTTCCGTAGTGTATACTTCGGAACCGGAGTAAACACTGTCGGAGTATATCATCAAAGCTACATCCCAGCTCATAGTAAGAAGCCCGCCCGAAACAGTTACCGAACCTGAGCCGCAGGGCTGAACAAACTGCTGAAGGGATGAACCTTCGAAACCTTCGTAGAATTTGAATACCAATCCTCCGCTGCTAACAGCGGTGGCAGATGGATTGCCGTAATACATGTAAATCGTTCTTGATGAGTTTGCAGAAAGGTTCGGCACTTTGAACCAGATAACTGTTGCTGCAGTATTAATTCCTGTTTCGATCCAGTATGGAATATCATTACACAGCGAATCCGAAAATCTCAAATCAGAAGCATCGGGTTTCATCTTGCCGGAACTTATCAAAACCTGTGTATTAACAGTATCGGCAATTTCAAAATTTAGCTGAGAAGGATTATTATTGATAATTGTAAGCGGTGTCCTGTAATTCCAACCCCTGTAACAACACTGGGAGTAAATTTGGAATACTGAATTTATGGCAAAAAAAAGCACAAAAGAGGACAGTAATCTTATTCTCATTGCCAACAGGCAGGTTAAATTATTGATATTTCGGGATAAAAACAGTATTCCCGTATCAATATTAAGGAATAAATTGCACTGTTATTATAACGTTTTTCGTTATTTATGTTCGTGGTGTG
>JAUQWT010000442.1 GCA_030835005.1 Ignavibacteria bacterium
AAGCCCATATGCAAATATGCACGGATTGTTCCTGTGAGCGCTTATCATTTCATCAAGCTGATTTTCAGCGAGCTGGATGTAATTTTCTGACCTTAGGATACCTGAGGGAACCGTAAACACCGGTACCTCCTCCATTATAAGAAGTCCGTTCTTATTGCATGCTTCTATGAGGTATGGACTCGCCGGCCTTCCGTAAAGCTTGACGATATTGCACCCAAGGGATTTCATCAGCTTTACATCACGTTCAATATCTGCATATGACCTGCATAAACCTGATGACCCGAATTCTTCGATATAATTAATGCCTTTGAACTTGAATTCAGCGCTGTTCATCATCAGCGCTCCGGTTTTTCGGGAAACCTGGTATATTCCGTAATCGCACTGGTACGAATCTATTATCTCTTCTCCAAGCCTGATAGTTACCCTGAGTTTATAAAGGTGAGGGTACTCCGGTGACCAGTAAGTGGGCCCGTTAACGGATAAGCGGTTGGTAACTTCAACTGTCGAATTGGATGACACAGAAAACTCTGCAGGATCGCTTGATGATTTCGCCGTTCCGCCTGTATCAAGCAGTTCAGTTATAACAGTAAGTTTTTTGCCGGAGCCCAAATACCTGTCTATTTCCGTACCGCTTATTGTGACCTTGTTGGTTAAGTCAGCGTTCAGGTTAATATCAATTTCCGAGCGGAGATTCACGGATTTTACATACAGCTTGGGAACAGCAAGGATATATATATCGCGGTATATTCCGCCGTAATTCTTTGGGTAATTTGCAGTATTCTTTAAGGGTACTGTTCTGGATTCATCCAGATTGTTATCAACACTTACTTCAATTGTATTATCTGTCTCTTTAATTATATTTTCAGCAACGGGAGAGGAGAATTGCGTGAAGCCTCCTTCGTGCTTGATAATGAAAATGCCGTTTATCTTTATTTCGCACTGGTAATTTATTCCGTCGCAATAAACAACATAATTCCAGTCCGAAGGCGAATCAAGCCCTGTTGAGAACTTCCTTGAGCAGTTTACTTTACCTTTGAAATCATAACAGAAGGGCACTTTGACTGTTGTGGATTGAAAGAGCGGAGAGGAAACGTTCCACTCTCCGTTTAAGCTTATGAGCTTTCTGTAATCGTTCTGCAGATTTGAAATGTAAGATTCCGGGATCTCGGAGGTATTGCCCGGGATAAGTTTATACTGAGAAAATAATACAGATACCGATGCTATCAAAAGTAAGAAGCTTAGCCTGATATAACTGATCGAATTACCTTTCAATATAAAGTGCTGATAATTTGGAAATTTTCGCCGAAATATTTTACAAATATATGCAAAAATCACTGTAAAATAAACACTTTTGGTAATCTTTATACACCTGCCCGAATTCCTTAGCTACAGGAATTTTGCTTTTTCTTCAGGAGAGGGCACTCGGCAAGTTTCCTTTTTGCCGAACCATTTATAGCGGTAACGTGCAATGATGTTATATGCAATATTCCTTATGAAAGGGGGGATGATAATAAAAACGTAACCAATACTCCACGGCAACCCGAGATATTTCCCCACGCGCAGAGCGGCTGTTGTTTTCCTGTAGTGTTTATCTCCTTCTATAAGGATAAATGAGCTGAGATCATTTGGGTCAATATTGAACCTCTTCTGCAATTCTATTCCGGGGGGTGATTGCAGTGCAGCAAACCTGAACCGGTCACGCTTATCCCGCGCCATAATGAAATTAACCGAAGCATTGCAGAAGTTACACACGCCATCAAACAGTATTATCTTATGGCTTGTGATGCTCAAAACACCAGCCTGTAATATACCCAGTTATTAAGCGGCATTGCATTAAGTTTGTTATAGAAGTTAATTGCGCTCTTGTTCCACTCAAGCACTGCCCATTCCATCCTGCCGCACTTATTCTTTGCTGCAATTTTTTTAAGTTCATTAAAGAAAAGCTTGCCGACTCCGAACCTTCTCTTTGGCTCGGTTATGAAAAGGTCCTCTAAGTACAGTGTCTTCTTTGCAAGAAAAGATGAGAAAGTATAAAAGTAGAAAGCATAGCCGATTATTTCTTTTTTGTGCTCTGCAACCAAAATTTTATACAGCGGATCTTTTCCGAATGCGCCTTCGCGGAGCCTTTTCTTGGCTTTTTTATCGGGTGGAGTGAGCTTTTCAAATCTTGCAAGCTCGTTCATTAAGCGGAATATCGCTCCGAAATCTTTTGGTTTGGCTTTACGTATTTTCATTATAATTTTAAGTTAATTAAATCAGATTCAGTTAATTAGTAAGGCAGTATTTACAAAATTATCTACTTATTTTCTAATTTGAAATTCATTAATAAGTTAACTGGTGTTTGCCTGACATACAGGTGCAAAAACAGATCAAAGAATACAAATTTGCTTTTGTTGTGAAGCTCTTAATGCTTGGTAATGGGAGGAATAAGTTGATTATTCCATTGAAAACCCCTTAAATATATGTTAATTTAAGATAACTAAAGCCTTTTAGTTATGAAACGCCTCATACTCTTTGAACTAATCATAATATTTTTCGCTACCACATTCGAGACAGACTCACCGCCTGGCTGGTTTCAGCAGACATTACCCAGAACAGGTGTGATAATTGATGATATCTTTTTCCTTGATAGCTTAACAGGTTGGAGTACAGCACATGTTACTCCCGGTTTTGATACTGCTTATATATTTTCAACTGTAAACGGCGGTACAAATTGGAGTATCCAGTATAGCTTCCCTATTGCGGTATTTAACACTGTACAGTTTCTTAATGCTAATACCGGTTATTGCGCAGGTGGTACAGGCACTTCCAGGGTTTATAAGACAATTAATGGCGGAATTAACTGGATAAATATTGCCAGCGGGATGAATGGATTAGGCACATTAGAAGACATGTATTTTGTTAACGAGAATACCGGCTGGGTTTGCGACGAAAATACATTCGGAGGTTTAAGCAAAACAACTAACGGCGGCTCGAGTTGGCAATTACAATTAGGTGAGACATATCGACCTGCAAAGTTGTTTTTCCTGAACAAAGATACAGGGTGGGTAGGAACTGGTGATGCAAACGGCAGATTATACAGAACAACCAATGGCGGCGGTAATTGGAGTTTGTTGTATAGTTTCTCAAATAACATCAGAAATTTGTTTTTTCTCAACATAGATTCAGGATATGTAGTTGGTGCATTCGGTACATATTCAATTTCAAAGACTACAAATGCAGGAATGAATTGGGGACCGACTACTAATAGTACAGGTGGAATAGGAATTTATTTTGTTGATAACATGACAGGGTATAATTGCGCAGGTGCTTCAATCGTGCAAAAATCAACAGATGGTGGAAACATTTGGTTTAACCAGATAGTACCGGCAGGAGGATATGTTTCCATTCAATTTACAGATACATCAAGAGGGTGGTCGGGTGGTTCTATCGTAATACATACGACAGATGGTGGTGGTCCTCCAATTGGAATACTATACGCAAGCTCAGAAGTAAGCAATTACAAACTTGACCAGAACTTTCCGAATCCTTTCAATCCAACCACCATAATATTTTTTAAACTGCAGGAAAAGTCAACAGTTGAGCTTATAGTGTACAAC
>JAUQWT010000443.1 GCA_030835005.1 Ignavibacteria bacterium
GATATGAATATAAGAGGAATAACAAAATCCATAACGCTTAACGTTGCGTTTAACGGACTTGCAAAAGCCATGGACGGAAGCGAAATATCAGCATTTGAAATAACAGGAAAACTCAACCGCTTTGATTTCGGGCTCAAATGGAACACTCTTACTGAAGCAGGCGGATTTGCAGTAGGCGCAGATATAAAGATCGAGATCTTTGCAGAGATGAAAAAATTGGTTGAGGTAAGCAAAGCGGCGTAAAGTTTCACGTCAAAAAAAGAAAGGAATATTTAATAATAATGAAAAAAACAATTCACAGGGCAGATTCCAGAGGTCTCGCAGATCATGGCTGGCTTAAAAGCAGGCATACATTCAGCTTCGCAAATTATCATAATCCTGAAAGAGTCCGTTTCGGACTCTTAAGGGTTCTAAATGATGACATAGTTGAACCCGGTGAAGGCTTCGGAACACACCCGCATGACAACATGGAGATTATATCCATTCCGCTTAAAGGCGCGCTTGCACATAAAGATAGTGAGGGCAATGAACATGTTATTAACACAGGTGATGTACAGATAATGTCGGCAGGCTCAGGGCTTTATCATAGTGAATATAACGCCTCGAAAAAAGATCCTGTCAATTTTCTGCAGATATGGGTTTTCCCAAAGGAAAGAGATATTAAACCCAGGTATGATCAGAAGACTTTTTCTGAAAAGGAAAGGGAAAATAAGCTGCAACTCGTTGTATCACCCGAAAAAAATGGTAACGCATTGTGGATAAACCAGGACGCGTATTTTTCTCTGAGCGACCTGAGCGCAGGCAAGAGTGTTAACTACAGTATTAAACACAATGGTAATGCATTGTATTTATTTGTCCTGAAGGGCAATATCAAAACAGCAGGCGAAGAATTAAGCCAAAGGGATGCAATAGGAATTGAAGATATAAAGGACATTGAGATCAGCGCAAAGACTGATTCTGAAATACTGCTGATTGAAGTTCCGTTAAATTAAAGCAGTAACAAAACAAATAATGAGTGATAAATTCAAAGTACTTTCAGAAGTTATTAAGAACAGAAGGTCTATAAAGCCTCCGAAGATGAACGGGAAGCAAATTCCGGATGAACAGATCTGGGAACTTCTGCGGCTTGCAGACTGGGCTCCAACTCATAAAATTACCGAGCCATGGAGATTCCTAGTTTATTCCGGCGATAAAGCAAAAGCATTTGCACTTGAACATGCTGAGCTGTATAAAAACAGCATTTCTCCTGAAAATTTCAAACAGGATAAGTACGAGAAAATTCTCGGTAACGGAAAAAATGTTTCTCACATTGTTGTTACTTATCTTAAGAGAAGCTTTAATGTTGATATTCCTGAAATTGAAGAGATCGCTGCTGTCGCCGCTGCAATAGAAAATATCTTACTCGGTGCAACAGCAATTGGAATTGCAGGTTTCTGGTCAACCGGAGGGATGACGCATAAGAATGAAATGAAGAAATTCCTGAAAATTGCAGATGAAGATATTGTGATGGGAATCCTGTACTTTGGATATACTGATGGTTTCCACGATGGCAAGAGGATAATTCCGCTCAGTGAAAAAGTAACTTGGAATAAATAATAAACAACTAAGAAAAAAAATAAAATGAGAATACTGTATATTTTTCCCCATCCGGATGATGAATCTTTTGGTCCTGCTCACTTGATGTCGAAACAGAGAAGAGATGGCCATGATGTTTACCTGTTAACATTAACCAAAGGCGGAGCTACTAAGCAGCGCCATAAGTATGGTTATTCCATAGAAGATATGGGAGAAGTAAGATATAAAGAAATGCTGGAAGTTGAAAAAGTCCTTAACCTCAGCGGAATGAATGTGCTCGATCTTCCTGATAGCGGTTTGAAGGAAATGGACCCGCGAGACATTGAAAAAGTAGTGAAGGATGAGATCGAAAGATTGAAACCAAATGTGATCGTAACATATGCCGTACATGGCATAAGCGGATTCCATGACCACCTGATAACTCATGGAATCGTAAAGAGAGTTTTTGTTGAGATGAAGGGATCAGCGTCGTATTTAAAAAGACTTGCGTTCTTCACGGTCACAGAGGAAGAAGCAGCCAAACAGAAACATTTCAAAATAAGCGGCTCAAAGCCCGAAGAGATAGATTGCATTGCGGAAGTTGAACAGATAGATATTGATAATGCTAGAAAAGCATTGGATTGCTACGAGACATTCAAGGAAACTATTGATGCAACCAATATTAAGCAGCAGATCAACAAGGAAGTGGTATTCG
Organism: Ignavibacteria bacterium; assembly: GCA_030835005.1. Taxonomy (GTDB): domain Bacteria; phylum Bacteroidota; class Ignavibacteria; order Tepidaquicellales; family OLB5; genus OLB5. The sequence goes on from JAUQWT010000443.1 coordinate 2,270, forward strand.
AGATCTTTCTGGAACAGCATGAACCAAAATTAAAAAGTCTTTTTGAAAATCTAAATTAATGGAAAAGGCAACACAGTTATGCCAAGAGAAATAATCAAAATAATTAAAAGCGAAAAGCAGGAAATAATGCCGGGCAGAATAATAAACGCTCCCCTGCCAACTGATGATGCAGAGAATATTGAAACAAGTCCGTTCATTGTACTGCATCACTTCGGGCCGTTTGAAGTAAACTACCTGAATAAATTCGCATTCGAGCCGCACCCGCACAGGGGCTTTGATGCGGTCACCATTTTGTTCGAGGGCCAAATGGAACACCGTGATTCCACCAGAAGCCATGGCAAGTTAAGCAGCGGCGATGTTCAGTGGATGACGGCAGGTTCGGGCGTTCTGCATGATGAAAAGCAGCCGCAGGATTTCCTGGAAAAAGGCGGGATCATTCACGGCATTCAGCTTTGGGTAAATTTGCCAAAGGAATTCAAAATGGTTAAGCCACGTTACCAGGATATTCAAAGCAAAGATATTCCTGCAATCAGCAGTAACGGAGTTACTGAAAGGATTATTGCAGGTACATATAAAGGTAAATTCGGCGCGGCTAAGACCTATTCCCCTGTTACAGCTATTCACGGTATAATGGAAAAGGGTGCAAAGATATCAGGATCAATTCCAAAAGATCAAAACATGATGATATATGTCACAAAAGGAAAATTAAGCTCCGGTAGAAATGATATTCAGCAAAGCGAAATGGCAATGTTTGGAATGGGTGACGAAAATTATGAGGTCATTGCATTGGAGCCGAGCGAGTACCTATTACTTGCAGGCGAGCCGATAAATGAACCGGTTGTACAATACGGCCCGTTTGTTATGAATACAATGGATGAAATTAAGCAGGCTTTCATGGATTACCGTGAAGGCAAGTTTGGAACATTAAATTAAAGTGAATAAAATATGATAAAAGTTATGTTTGAATACATGATAGAAATGGATCTGCCTGTGCCGTTTACAGATGAATTTCTCTCGCTTGTGCCAAGGCAAAGAGCACAGGTAAACAAATTGATGAATGATGGTATCATCACAAGTTATGCCCTTTCTATAGAAGAAGGCAGGCTGTGGATAACCGCTATTGGTGAGTCAGAAGTTCATATCAGAGAGGTTATTGATTCATTCCCAATAGCGCCGATGGTTCAATACAAGATAAATAAATTAACGTTTCACAATAGCATAAGTTTTCAGATACCGAATTTTTCATTAAACTAATTAATTAACCTGGAGGGTAATTAACATGAACATTTTAACAGGAGTAATAGCACGAATTTTCTTTGCAATTCCGTTTCTTGGATTCGGAATCGGTCACATTATAAATGCCGGTCAAATGGCGGGCATGGTCCCCATTCCGGGCGGAATTATATGGATCTATGTAACGGGAATTGCTATGATATTGGCAGGACTTGCCGCTATAACAAAAATTCAGGGAAAACTTGCCATGATGTTACTGGCATTATTGCTTCTTACATACATATTGACAATTCACATTCCCGCTATGATGAAGCCTGAAACAATGATGATGGGAATGATGGG
>JAUQWT010000081.1 GCA_030835005.1 Ignavibacteria bacterium
ATTCCTTCCGGATTCTGTGACCATTCATAACTTTACAAGCAGTGAGCATATAAAGATCTCAAACTTGCTAACTCACACTTCTGGTCTTCCCAGGCTGCCCTCTAATCTGATGACAGACCCGAAGACAGATAAAAAAGATCCATACAAAAATTACACTGCATCAGAACTGTATAACTTTATCAATAATTATATACTGGAGCGCGAACCCGGAACAAGATATGAATATTCAAATCTTGGCATGGGACTGCTTGGGCATTTGGAATCACGCGCCTCGGGAATGAGCTATGAACAATTGCTTCATTACTATATACTTGACTCTCTTGGAATGAACTGGACGGGGATTACTCTGTCACCCGAAATGTCAAAAAACCTGGCAAAGGGTTACACAGAAAAAGGTGAACCATCCGGTAATTGGAATTTCCAGGTGCTTGAAGGCGCAGGCGCAATAAGATCAAACATCAAAGACATGCTGAAGTATCTTGCTTTCAATATGGGCAAGACCGATACCATGCATTTTAAGGAAGCCTTGGAGATAATGCAGAAACGCAGATTTGATACCGATATGCCTGGAGTATATGTTGGTACGGGCTGGCATATTTCAGAAACAGGCGGCGGCAAACAGGTGATATGGCATAATGGCGGTACCGGCGGTTATACAAGCTACATCGCATTCATGCCGGAAACCGGCGCGGGAGTTGTGGTGCTCTCTAACCAGGCAAGCCCGGTTGACCAGGTAGGGATTGAAATAATGCGGTATTTGAACAGGTAAAATAACAGATCATTGTCAGGAATTTTAATTACAGGCGTATCAGGGTATTTGGGCCCTTATTTATGCAGAGAACTTGCAGGCAAGAATGATGTTTATGGAATTTACAATAAACATCCTGTTGAATATGATGGAATCAAGAGCATTAATTGCGATCTGACGGACTTTAAAGAGCTCTCAATAATATTTGACCGGGTGAAACCCGATGTTGTTTATCATCTCGCATCGGTAACACCAACCCGTATTACTGACGAGTCAGATGGTTTTGTTGAGTTCTTTAACCGGGAAGTAACTGCAGAAATTGCACGGCAATGCGCAAAACATAATACTCTCATGATTTACACTTCTACAGATCTGGTTTATGATGAAGGTACAGGGATAGAAGAAAATTCCGGGAAACTTGCGCCTAAAACCATTTATGCAAAAACAAAGCTGCTTGGTGAAGAGTCTGTAAGAAAATATGCCCAAAAATACTTTATTCTTAGAACTGCGCTTGTTTATGGCTTCACACTTTCTTCATATACATCATTTTTTGATATTTCTTACCGTGCAATGGCAAAAGGTGAATCTGTTAACGCATTTTTTGACCAGTACAGGAATCCGATATACACGGAAGACGCTGCTGCAATACTTGCAGAGCTTCCTGCAAAATACAAAAACAACGATACGATCAATTTCTGCGGATACGAGTTTTTATCAAGATACGAAATGTGTTTAATGATGGCAGAAGAATTCGGGTTTGATCCGGGGCTGATAAAAAAAGTAAGCTGTAAAGAACTTACAGCTTACCCAATGGTGATGAAAATAGGAATGAAATATGAAAAGATGAAGCTGTTTGAATTTAAAACAAGATCTTACAGGGAGGCCATGAAAAGATCAAGATCATTTATTATTTAACTAAAGCCATTTTCATAGTTTTACTGCTGTTATACTCTGCCGAAACTAATTCAAGCCTGTAAAAGTAGATACCGCTGGCAAAATTACCGGCATTCCACACAGCACTGTATGAGCCTCCTGAAACAGACTTGCTGAATATGACATCAACCGCTCTTCCGCCTGCATCAAAGACGCTAAGTTTTGCATCCAGATTACCAGTAACCGGTGGAATATCAAACGAAATGTTAGTTGAAGGATTAAACGGATTTGGATAGTTCTGGTGCAACTGAAAATTAAGAGGCACTCCGTTTGAGTTTGAAAGTATTCCAATCGGGTTGAATGCAAATACAGTTCCCAAAAATTCAGCGGCTATCTGTCCTGTATTAAGATCCCGGTTCATCATCAATGTCATACAAATACTATCTGTTGGGCTGTATATCGCCACTGTAGAATGCCCGAACGAATTGCCGGCATGGCCCCAGCATGTTCGCCCATCAATATTATAGCGCATTGTGCCAAGTCCGTATCCATTTGCACCTGATATAGATGCGCTGACAAAAGTGAGCATTTGAGTTAAAGATGCCTGGTTCAGGATCTGGCCGGTATAAAGAGCCTTGCTCCATTTTATCATATTTAGCGGTCTGGATATCACTCCCCCTGCTCCCATAGTTGAACTCACTAAAGCAGTCCTTGGATAAATAGAAATATCAGTTAACACACCTCCCAACACCGCCCAGCCGTGAACAAAAGGGGCGTTAATGGTATCTTCGAGTTCAATCCCTGATTCATTCATGTCAAGCGGATCAAAGAATCTTGTGCGAAATAAAGATGAAAGGCTGCTCCCTGTAATTTGTCTGATTATGATGGCAAGGATAATATAATTTGTGTTTGAATATCTCCAGCCTCCTCCGGGGGCAAAATACGGTGCTAAAACATAACCGCCGGTCAAAACCTCTTCAAGAGCCCAGTATCTTGCAAGATTATTGTTAAGAGCATTATTGAACGCAGGATTATCAGTAAAATTATAAATGCCGCTGGAATGGTTCAAAAGCTGCCTGATAGTAATTCTTCCGTTGATGTTAGGATACTGAGGGAGCCATGTTCCGATCGAATCGGTAAGACTCAGGCTGTCTTCTTCAACAAGCTGGAGAGTTAATGCAGCCATAAAATTCTTTGTTATGCTTCCGCAATCAAAAGTAATATCAGAAGTAATATTTACGCCAGGGTGCGATATTCCTGCAGTCCCAAACCATTCCCCTTGTCCCGGCACATTCACGGCCGCAGAAATGCCGACAAGGGCATAGTTAAATTTCACCTGTTCAAGTTTAGTCTGTAATTTTCTTGCATATGCAGTGTCAAATTCAGCAAAGGAACTATTTGTTATTAAAGCAATAGTTAGTATTGGGACTAGTATAATACTATAAATAAGTTTTTTCAATTGAAGTAGTTTAGTTTCCGCAGTAAAGTAAAGATCGAGGAGATTATCGCCGTTGAAGTCAGCTGCCTTTATGCCGATGCCCTCTCCGATAGTTCCCGGCGGCAGAATGCCGGCGGTCCTCTCCTCGAAAAATTAATATCCTGCATTAATCAAAAAAACTGCCGAGTATTTGGCAGAAGAAACTGCAGAGTTGAGATCTTCCTGATTATCTGCTCCTGATCAGCAGTGTAATTTGCTTAATAATCTGTTCTAAGACTGCTCAACAATTACATTCAAATTTAATTGAATATTCGGTGGCAAATCAAATAAATGTTTTTTTATTCTTAGATTTCATATATTGTGAAATTGCCCTCAATGATACGATAAATCGTATATTTTACTACAAAATTCAACATTTTATTAAAATTCAATGAAGGCAAATGATTCGCTTTACCAGCTCATCCACTCCCTGAACAAGACCGAAAAAACTTATTTTCGCAAGTTCGCAAAGCGCTTTAATGGCGGGAACGACAGCACTTACCTGAAACTCTTCGATTCTCTGCATTTAAAGAGGCCCAATGGTTCTTACTCAGAAAAAGATATTAAGGCCAAATTCTGTAATGAGAAATTTATCCGCCAGCTTCCAGTAACCAAAAACTATCTGTTCAGCAATATTTTGAAATCACTCACTCAGTATTATGAAGAAGATAATATCGACCTAAAGCTGAGCGGGCTTATCAGTGCTGCAGGAGTACTTTATAAGAAGGAATTGTTCAAAGCTTGCTTAACGGTTACTTCCAGGGCCAAACAGCTTGCTGAAAAATTTCAGAAAGACATAAAACTCCTGGAGCTGATCCATATGGAGCGTCTTGCGCTGAGAGTTTATTCATCGTTAAATCTATCAAGCAGCGCTCTACTCAAGAATTATGATGAAGAGATCGAAATAGTAAAAAGGCTTGAAAATGTTAGCCGCTATAAAAAAATATTCGATGAACTAATAATTCTTGCTACTGCAAAAGGGCCGGCAAAGAATGAAACTGAGAGACAGGCATTTAATGATATTTTGAACATGCCGCTGGTAAAAGATGAAACAAGGGCAATATGCCTGCAGTCTCAAATAGTGTTTCATCAGATCAGGTGTTTTGCCCTCAAGCTTCTGAACAGGGCAGATGAGTCTTGCAAACATGGCACAGAAGTCATAAGGCTGATCGAAGGCATTGATAGCGGTAAAAAGATCTACCCCTATGATTATTTGGTTGCTCTCCAGAACATGGTAATTCCGGGGAAAAGTGAAAATATGAGAATCAGGTCGGACGAATGCCTTCAAAAACTAAAAAATGAACAAGACAACCTGCTTACGGACTCGCCCTCAAAAGTAAGGATTTTCCTGAAATTAAGGACATTATCTTGTGAAATAAATCTAAACATGGCCGCAGGAGAATATGCTGCAAACGAAAAACTGATCGATGAAATGCTCAGTCTTTCATCCAAGAATACAGGAGACACATTTCGTGATGAAGAAGTTGTATCACATCTCATTGCGGCAATAAACTATTTTGGGTTAAGCCAGTATGAAAAATCTATTTATTATATAAATAAGATCTATAATTCCAGCTCATATCCTTTACGGGAAGATATGCTTAGAGCCTGCAGGCTTTTCAAGCCGATCATACATTTTGAGCTTGGCAATTTCGAATCTCTTGATTACTACCTCGTATCAACTTACGGATATCTTAAAAAGCGAAATCTGATCAAGAAAACAGAAAGGATCATGATAAATTTGTTAAAGAAACTTCAGAACATTTCTGATCCTGCGAAATACAGGGCTGCAATGATAAGTGCCCGCATGGAACTTGAAGCCAGCAATGAGATTGATTCATTTGGTCCATTCGATGTTCTCGCGTGGATAGAAAGCAAGCTGAGCGGTATTTCATATCCGGAGGCAATAAAGAACAACTATCTGAAATCTATCTAACAGAAATTTGGCCACGTGGAAAATTAAACCTTTGTTCACAATTTATGTCAAACATGAAAGTGAATCAAAATATGCTAAAAATTGATGAATAATAGAAACAAATTTGTTTTTTTGGGGTATCTAACTCTACTTGCGGTATTATCGCTTGTTTTAGCACTTAATGCAGATTCGGGCGAATCCAGGCTCAGTTCTGGTGACATTGACCGGATGATAATGAGCAAATGGAGCGAGAATAAGCTTGAACCATCTGCAAAATCAAGCGATGAAGATTTTCTTCGCAGATTGTTTCTTGATGTTTCAGGCAGGACTCCGAATGCCGAAGAAGTGAAGTCATTTCTGAATGACAATTCAAAAGACAAACGGGGAAAAAAGATAGATGAACTGCTATCCGGCGAAGAATATGGAAAGTATATGGCTGACAAGTGGATGCAGATACTATTTTCATATGATGCCAAACGTAAGGTGCAGGCTCCGGCATATAATCTGGTGAAAGAGGAGTTTTCTGAGGCATTCAATCAGAACAGGCCATACACAGAATTTGCATTTAAACTAATAAGTGCTCAGGGATTTGTAACTTCAAATCCCTACGCACTATATATGGGCAGATTTGAGACTCCCGAAGATGCAGCCGGCAATGTTATGAAAATATTTACAGGCAGACAGATCCAATGCGCACAATGTCATAAGCATCCATATGAAAAGATCACACAGGAAGACTTCTACGGAGTGGCTTCTTTTTTTGCCAGGCGAAAAGTACTGCCTTTATTAAAGAAAGATCAGGCGCAAAAGATTACCAATACTATTTCCAGGATGGAAAAACAGATAACGAAGGCCCGCGATAACGAAATGGATGCAAACACTGACGGTTCAAATGACATGAATGAAGAAATGATGAAAAAAGATGAACATAAAAATGTAAAGAAACAAAAGAAAGTAAAAAACAAGAATAACGGCCAGAGATACATCCCTCCACAATGGGCCATTGATAGCCTTAAGGCAAGAATGATCGATTCTGCTTTCAAGCCGGATCTTCTGGTATGGGATGCTGTAAACGGACAAATGACCTTCGAGGTTAAAGGTGAAAAGAGAACTGTTTACCCCAAGTATCTTGGAGGAGCTTCAGTTTCAAGTGATGCGGGAATTGACAGAAGAAGCCTTCTTGCTGAAAATATAACTGTTACAGAAAGCAAACAGTTAGCAAAAGCATTTGTAAACAGGTTCTGGAAGCATTTCTTTGGGTACGGTTTTGTGAATCCGGTTGATGATTTCACCTCAAATGACCCCGGTACCAATCCCGAGTTATTGGAAAAGCTTGCTGATGAATTCATAACCAGTAATTTTGATATAAAGAGTTTATTCAGACTGATATTAAATACTGAAGTTTACCAGTTATCATCTACTCCTAACATCACAAACAAAGATGACCATCAGTATTTCTCAAGGGCAGTCTTAAGACCAATGGATCCCATTCAGCTTTCTAACTCACTTCTCACAACAAGCGGATATTTAAACACGGGCGGGCTTAAGAACAAGTCCGATGAAGAGCTTGCAAAAATAAGGTTCAGGATACTTCAGCTATTTATATATACTTTCGAAGATGACGAAATGAATGAAGCTGAGGATTTCTCGGGTACAATTACTCAGGCATTGTTAATGATGAACAGTGATATCACAGAGAAGATAAGTGAAAAGAAAGCGGGTAATTTTATTGCACAAGTAATAAATAAAACCAAAGATTCCGAAGAAAGACTGGAACTGATATTCCTTAATACACTTGGCCGCTATCCAGGTGATGGTGAAAAGAACAAGTATCTTTCCGGAAATACTGATAGCGAAGATACTTACGAGAATATTCAATGGGCGCTGTTAAACAGCAGTGAATTTATATTTAATCACTAAAATTTTTATAATCATATGTCTGAAAAAGATCTTATCAAAAAAGGTTTGCATTGCGGCTGTAAAGACCACAAAGAAGAAGTTGAAGTTTCACGAAGGGAGTTTTTATCGATTAGTATGGCATTAACTTCAGGGCTGATATTCTCAAAGTTCGGGTTTGCTAAAAACATTGCAAAAAATAACCCCGGATTATCTTTTATGAATCCCCTGAACGCAAAGGCAGAAGCAGTAATTGTTTTGT
>JAUQWT010000082.1 GCA_030835005.1 Ignavibacteria bacterium
CAAAATACAAATACAAGCCTGCCGTCAATCCTTCCGCTTCCTGTTACAACGCCATCACCTAAAAATATCTGGTTCTGCAGGTCAAAATCATGCGAGCGGTGGGTCACAAATGCATCTGTTTCTTCAAAAGTGCCGGGATCGAGAAGTAAATAAATTCTTTCTCTTGCAAGAAATTTTCCTTTTGCGTGCTGTGACTTGATTCGTTTTTCGCCACCGCCCATTTTGGCAGTATCTCTCATTTTGTGAAGGGTCAATAAGTCGGTAATTCGTTTATCTGTTGGCATAGAAATTTAGTATTAATTTTTTCGGTATCAGGGTGAAGCCGGTGATAACAGCAAATATGTTCACGCCTTTTTCAATTTACAGATGTAAAATAGCATTTTTTTGAAGGGATAAAAAGAATATAAATCAGTGGAATACATGATAAATATTATATTTTTGCAGAATTGAAACTATTGAAAATTATTTACTTATAACTTCCTGCTTTAGCTGGCCGCATCCGGCATTGATGTCTATTCCGCGTCTGACCCTTAGAGTATTAGTTATACCGGCGCCATTGAGTATCTCACGGAAAGCTGCAATTCGCTTAAGTTTGGATTCATGCCCGCCGAAACCTTTTGTCGGGTTAAGCGGAATGAAATTCACGTGGCAAAGCATACCCTTTAATTTTCTGGCAAGTTCTCTTGCCTGCTCGGGAGTATCGTTAACATCATCAATCAGAGCCCACTCAAAGCTCACCCTTCGGTTAGTATGTTTGATGTACTCGCCGCATGCCCTTAAGAGTACTTCGATAGGATATTTCTTGTTTATTGGAAGCATAGTGTTTCTGAGTGCATCTGTTGCCGCGTGTAGAGAAACAGCAAGATTAACCTGAGAATTTTCAGCCGTAAATTTTTCAATCATTGGCACAACTCCTACAGTGCTGATAGTAATTCTTCTTGCTCCGAATCCATAGCCTTCGGGATCCGTCAAAGTGGCAATGGCTTTCATAACCTGCTTGTAGTTTGCAAAAGGTTCACCCATTCCCATGAGCACAATATTAGTAAGTTTATCACCACGCTCCTGCAGAGCGCGGTTAAAAAATAGTACCTGCTCAATTATTTCACCTGAAGTAATATTCCGCTGCAAGCCTCCCTGCCCTGTTGCACAGAAAGTACATCCTAAACCGCACCCTGCCTGAGTTGAAATACAGACCGTCCGGCGGGTATCATAACCCATTAATACAGTTTCTATCTGCACATTCTCTTCCAGCCTGAAGAGTATTTTTCTGGTCCAGCCGTCACTTGAGAGCAGATCTATCTGAGGAGTTATGTGAGAGAAATCAATTGTCTCTTTTAGCTTCCTGCGCAGCTCTTTTGGTACATCAGGCATATCGTCAAACGAAGATGCCAGATTCTTATAAGCCCTGTTCCACACCTGCTTAGCACGAAACTTCTGTTCGCCCAAAGAAATAATAATATCCTGCAGTTCTTTTATGGATAAGTCGAAAAGGAATGTTTTTTTTGTAGTCATAATGTTGAACCTGTCCCTCTTTAATTAAACAAAAAACAAATAAGGGGGATCTTAATCGTATAAAATACTTTTGCCCAGTGCTGATTCTATAAAATCAACAGCAAGTTCTGCGGTAGAGTTCTTTGTATCAAGAATCGGATTCACTTCCAGCATTTCGAGCGAGCTCATGCATCCGCAATCTGCAACCATTTCCATGATAACACTTGCTTCCCGGTATGTTAAGCCTCCCTCTACGGGTGTACCTACGCCGCTTGCATAATCAGGATCAACTCCGTCAAGATCAAAACTAATGTGAATATGATCAACTTCACTTTTAAAATCATTCAGTACACGGGCAATTATCCTTGTAACACCCTGCTTATCAACATCAGTCATAGTATAAACCTGCATTCCCATATTTCTGTACTTCTTTACTGTCTCTGCTTCTTCGCGGTCAATATCTCTGATACCAATAAGTGCAGAGTTTTCGGGCATAACTTTCGGAGCAAATCCCCCTAATCTTGTAAGCCTTTTCTCGCCAATCCCAAGTGCAGCTGCAAGCGGCATTCCGTGTATGTTGCCCGAAGGAGTTGTTTCGGGAGTATTCATATCTGCATGCGCATCGATCCAAATTACTCCTAATGTTTTCTTGCGCTTTCTGCAATAGTTTGCTATACCTGCAATACTCCCAAGTGCTGTTGCATGATCGCCCCCCAATATTAAAGGAAAGAAGTTTTGATTAAGTAAAGTTTCAACTTTTTTAGAAAGGATCTTTGAGCTTCGAACAATTTCAGGCAGGTATTTCAGTTTCGGGTTGATGATCCTCTGAGTTTCAGACCCTTCGACATAAATATCACCAAAATCTTTTACAGTATATCCCATATTCTCTAGTTTTTCCTCTAAATGGGCGTATCTGAGTGCAGAAGGACCCATATCGACCCCTCTTCTATCAGCACCTAAATCCATAGGAAAACCGACAATTGCGATTTTTTTCTTCAGCCTTTTTGAGATCGTTACTTTCTTCATGATCTCTCAATATAAAGATAACCAAAATTAGTTATAAGGAAGTTATTAATAGCCAATTACAGCGATTCTTTAACATTATGTGAAGTGCACTGAGTTCAATACCGAATTTTTATGTTTAATAGAATTTCAATAAACTATATCTTGGTACTATTAATTAATTATCTGCCAATTGATCATGAAACATCTCATTACATTGTTAATAATATCGTTCATATTTTCGACCAGAGTGTTTTCGTCGGGTTCTTTAGACCTGGACAAACTTTG
>JAUQWT010000007.1 GCA_030835005.1 Ignavibacteria bacterium
CTTGGGTTCGTCAGTTCCTATACCATGGGCGGCTTTATTCATATACTCTTAATAGTAGCAGTAATTGTCATAATTGTACAGATTATAAACAAACGAAAAAATTAATAATTTTAAAAAATCAAGATCTTGCCAAAAAATAACTACAGCCAGGATTACTTAAAAGAGATATATCCGCATTATAATTACTTTGTAAACGCTGCCACAAGGCTCACCAGAAACGAGGACGATGCGAAGGATCTCGTCCAGGAAACATACATAAGAGCGTACAGATTTTTTGATTCATATGAAAAGAATACAAATCCTAAGGCATGGTTATACAGGATAATGAAGAATCTTTACATAAATTACTCAAAGAAGAAGCAGAAGGACCCCTATTCACTTTCGAGCTACGAAACTTTGGATTCACATTCCTGGTACTCAATGGCGGATGACGAAAAGCAAATGAGTGATGAATTTGTATTGTCGATAAACTCGATCAAAGACGAATATCGTATGGTTATTATTCTTTTCCATCTGGAAGATTACAGCATAAAGGAAATTGCTGAATTCTTAGAATGGCCTGTTGGGACTGTAAAAAGCAGGCTGTTCCGCGCCCGCAAAAGTCTGAAAAACAGCCTGGCCAAATACACCGCAAAAAAAACAATAATTCAGTAAGTCTGAAATTAAACGAATGTCATTCATAATAAAATACTTAGTGCTGTGTCTGCTGGTGATTTCCAGTTTAACCTTAGCAGTTGTATATGTTGGGAGCACCGATAAAAATATTAAACAACCCGAAATGAAAGGACAGACTAAACACAATACAATTAAATAAAAGTGAGGACAATTGACCGGTATGCAGAATTGCAGACCCTTTAACTCCCGCCAATTAACGGCAAAATAAAAATTAAATAGAAAACTATAAAAAAAAATGAAAACGAAACTAAAATTACTATTACTTTCTTCAGCACTATTCGTGTCAGTATTCTTCATTTCAAGCTGCAATGAAGATTCAACTGATCCGATCATAAATATCGATAATCCAAATGTAAGATCATACGATAGCATAATTGTCTATGAAGATTCCGCAGCATTTGTTACACGTACCGGGCTGAATCTATTGGACGGCATGAACACAGTTGATACTTCAAAATACCGCGATTGCAGCCTTAATGACCGGAACAATACAGGAATGGATTTTTATCTTCAAAACGGAGAGCTGCTCAAGAGTTTGCTTCCTCCCGGATATGAAACAAGATTCTTCGAAGTTTCATCAAACATGAGTACATATTCTTTTGATACACTATCTAAAGTACCTGGTTATGTATCGTTTACACCCAATGATTTCACTCAGAATGGAACTGAAAATTGGGGATACTTCAATGCGCCTTTATCTTCATATCCGGTTTACTGTTTCTGGTTAAAAGGAAAAAAGGATGCCGGAATTACTGCAAACAATGTTTATGGTATTATTCAGCCGCTGGAAGCATCAGATTGGAATCCATCTAATGTTTATGGCTTTAGAATATCGTTTCAGGTTAGAATCAACACAAATGGCGAAAACGACTTCAGGACTCGAATTCCTAATATAGAATAAGTTCATCTTGAAAACCAAAAATGCAGTTTATTAGCCAAAACTGCACTTTTTGCTCAAAAAATCTCATTCAAAGGATGTAGTCCCAAATTCATCCTCTTGACTGATTGTAAAGGCCTAATAAATTAGGTAGATTTGGTAGAAATAAGATTCATAATTCATAAAATAAAGGAGATAAAAAAATTGAAAAAAATTAATACATTAATCGCAATATTAGTGATAATTTTTGCCGTAAGCAGTTTAAGAACTCAAACATACCCGGTTCCCAAATTTGTGTTTCATCTTCATGGTGGCTACACTATGACACTGCCTGATCTCAAAGGCGATTTTCCTGCAGACGTAATCTCACAGAAGAATCCGACACCGTATTTCATTAAAAACGGTTTTAATTTTGGAGCAGATGCAAAGTATTTCGTTGATAAGAAAAGTACATTAGGTATCATGTTGGCATTAACTTATTCAATGTTAAGCAGTGGTGATATAGGTGTGAA
>JAUQWT010000083.1 GCA_030835005.1 Ignavibacteria bacterium
CAGTAAAAGCTGCTGAAGATAAGATTAACAATGAGGTTGCTATAGATATAATTGATTCAGGTGAGGGTATATCTCCCGAAAATCTGGATAAGATATTTGAACCCTTCTTTACTACAAAAGAAACCGGCACCGGTCTGGGGCTTGGGCTTGCATATCAAACAATCAGAGCGCATAATGGTATCCTGAATATCAGCAGCAACCCCGGGCAGGGCACACATGTTGAAATCAAGCTTCCGCTCAGAAAACCGGAAAATTAGGCAAAAAATGGAAAAAATACTAATAATAGATGACAATGAATCACTTCGTTACACTCTTGAAAGTGTACTTGAATCGGCAGAATTCCAAACAAAATCTGTTGAGGACGGCTACAAAGCCATTGAAGAAGTGAAAACAAAGAGTTATGACCTGATTATCTGTGATATGAAACTTCCGAAAATGGATGGAATGCAAATTCTTAAAGAAATACGCGCCATTGATCCTGAAATTCCGTTCATAATTCTAACTGCTTTTGGTGATATAAAGAATGCCGTTGATGCAATGAAAAAAGGCGCAACTGACTATCTTACCAAGCCTTTTGATAATGACGGAATGATTCTTACAATCAAAAAGGCACTTGAAATGAGATACTTAAACAGAGAGCTTGCAATACTCAGAAAGAGATCTGATGAGTCATACAAAGGAACAGGGATAATTGGATCAAGCATTCAGATGAAAGAAGTATTTGACCAGGTCAAAGTAGTTTCACCCACTAACCTGACGGTGCTTATACAGGGAGAAAGCGGTACAGGCAAGGAGGTTATCGCAAACATGATACACCGCATGAGTGATCGCGCACATAAACCTTTCGTTGCAGTTGATTGCGGCGCAATCCCGGAATCATTGATAGAAAGTGAGCTCTTTGGCCATGAAAAAGGAGCTTTTACAGATGCGAAAAACCAGCGGGAGGGGAAATTTGAACAGGCCAATGGCGGCAGTATCTTCCTTGATGAGATCACAAACCTTTCGGATGCCAACCAGATCAAACTGCTTCGCGCAATTCAGGAAAGAAAAGTAACCCGAATTGGCGGAAAAAAACCGATAACTCTTGATGTAAGAATTCTGACTGCAACAAATGTCAAACTTGCTGATGCTGTGAACAGCAGCAAATTCAGAGCTGATCTGTACTATAGATTGAATGAATTTCATCTTAATTTGCCGCCGCTAAGGCAAAGGCAGGAAGATATACCCCTTCTTGTTGAACATTTTTTGAAAGATGCCAACCAGGAACTTAACAAATCAGTTGAATCTGTGGCGGAAACTGTCATGCTGAAAATAAAAGCCCACTCATGGCCGGGCAATGTACGCGAGCTCAGAAATGCTATCAGGAGGGCGGTGCTTTTGACTCCGGGTAATATTATGGAGAGCATAATGATCACTGATGATGTGATCGCCACTCACTCAGATATTTCTGTACACTCCGATACAGAAAGTGACGATCAAAAACTGAATATTGAAGATGCAACTAAAAGAGCCGAAAAAGACACTATTATGAAAGCTTTGGCAGAGGCGGGCGGTAACAAATCCAAAGCCGCAAAGCTTCTGAATATGAATGAAAGGACTTTCTACAGAAAACTGAAGGCGCTTGAATTGAGTTGAGATTAATTCCAACCGGAACTTTCTTCTATTTAACATTAACACACCCATATTGAGAAACTAACTTCAGCAATTCCAGGCTGTTTCTTTTAAATGTCATCACTTCTTGCTTTGCCACCGGTGAGTTTTGATATTTATCAAGTCTTATTATCTGGTACTAAGTCTTTTTAAAATTATCTTAAAATGCCTTCCTCTGTTTACCTGGTGCTGAATTAGCTATTTTGGGAACAGGTTTTGTAGTAAATTTTTTTGGTTCAGCTTCTCTTAAAATTACGACTAAAATAGAGATAGATTAAAATCTGTACAAACACCCATCAATTTAAAAAACGGACTAGTTCTGAATAAAACTAATCAGCCACTAGGTTTAGTTCCTATCTCATCCTTCTGACTGATTGTATAAGTTTGATTGATGTGCTAGATTTGTTACATAACAAAATAATTAAAGTACTTAAGTAACAGTGCTGCACGTTAAAAGGTTTTACATTAAATAGGAGAAATTTTAGACAAAGTGAGCCAGAGACATGTCATTTATGTCAATATTTTTTTCTAACATTTGAAATTTTTCAATTTTTACGATATAATTATAAATAAAATTCTGGCACAGAATTTGATATACAAATATGTGATTGGAATGATAATTAGAAAGTAGTCATTTAAAATGCGAGATGAAAAAGCAGAGATGTCACAATTAGAAACATGGGAAGATTTCCATATAGATGAGTTCGAAGATGAGAATATCGATGAGAATCAAACAACAATTGAAGGGGCGCCATTTATGGCTGATACAGCCTCAACTGAAATACTGAGGCGCGCTTTTGAGAATCGCTTGATGGAAACCGAAGGACAAATATTCAGGCTTAAAAAGAATTAGTAATACATTAAATATACTTAGAATGCATAGCAACAACGAATGTCACACCTACTTTATACTATTCTAACAGAAAATTAAAAAACTTAAAGGGTTGCAAATATGACTAACCAAAAAAATCAGCCAAACAATTCTGATCAGAATTATCAGGAAAACAGAAATGATAACAATAAACAGAATCTCCAGCAGGAAGTAGAACTTCCTTCTCCGCAGAAGAAAAACGATGATATAACTACAGGCAGCAATTCTACGAAAGAGAATCAGAATAAGGATAATCTTAATGCTGATCAGGAAACCCGCAATCCTGATACCAGAAAGCAGAAAAATGATCAGTCTGCCGGTTTTTCAATTGATGAAAAAGGAAAATTGAATAATGATGATAATAAACACATCGATAAAACAAAAAAGCTGGAACGCAATGAAACCAGTGAGCAGAGCTCACAAAATGCCGACTGGCAAAGAGATAAAATGAATGAAGCGAATAACCAGCAGGGCGATCAAGAGAACGTTGATGATAATGCTGGGAAAACAAACGATGAGACGACCCTGAAAGAAAATCAAAGAAGTCCTGAAGAAAGGGAAACCCGTGAAGATTCAATTTTAAACAGACCGCGGACAGAGACATACGAAAACGACACTAATGAAAATACCGACAAAACAATTATGGACATGAATTACAATCACGCCCGCGAAGAAGAAAAGCGTAAAGAGGAAAACTCCCGCAAGCACAATGATGGCGATGAAAAGAACCGCAAAGATAGAAAATTTACAGCACCACTTTAATTAAAAATTTATAATTCTTAGGAGAAAACAAATGTCAAAAATGAAAACACTTGAAGATTTCTTCATGGACGAGCTTAAAGATGTCTACAGCGCAGAAAAACAGATTACAAAAGCGCTGCCAAAAATGGCAAAAACCGCTTCAGCAGAAGAACTGAGAAGCGCGTTCGAAAACCATCTGAAGGAAACTGAAGGACAGATAGACAGGCTTGATAAAATCGGCAAGATACTTGGAAAGAACCTAGCCGGCAAGAAATGTAAAGCAATGGAAGGTTTGATGGAAGAAGGAAAAGAGCTGATGGAAGAGGAAGCAGAACCCGAAGTTATGGATGCAGCATTGATTGCCGCGGCTCAAAAGGTTGAACATTACGAAATGGCTACTTATGGATGCCTGAAAACTTATGCAAGGCTGCTTGGATATGATGAAGTAGGGGATCTTTTGCAGGAAACGCTTGATGAAGAAGGCAATGCTGATAAAGTTCTTACCGAGATAGCAGAACAAATCAATATTGAAGCAGTAGAGCCTGCTGAAACAGAATAAGATATATTTATGAATGCTACTCCCAATTCATATTTCCCCTCGCCCGCTCTGTGAAAACAGAGCGGGCTCCTATTTTAATATAAATTTGAGTAAGGAGAGTAATTTTGATGCCCGGAACAAAATCCATAGCGAGTAAGAAAGCCCGGAAAAGGGGAGCTGAGAAAAGAAAAGCAGGACTTTCTCCAAAAAGAGAAAGACAGTACAGGCACATTCTGGAAAGTGAAAAGAAAGAAGGAAAAAGTGTTAAAACCGCCAAGAGAATAGCAATGGCAACTGTCAATAAAACAAGAAGTA
>JAUQWT010000084.1 GCA_030835005.1 Ignavibacteria bacterium
TTAACGCAATCAGAGCCGCTTCATATTGATGCGATTTCAGAGATATCGGGATTGAATATATCGGATTCTCTTGTAAGTTTACTAAACCTGGAGTTTAAGGGGGTAATTGACCAGTTGCCGGGAAAAAGATTCAAAATAAAGTAAAGTTTAGGTTAAGAATAATTTGTTAAGAAATTCACAGGGTCAAATATTACAGCAGAAACTCTCTCCGCAGGCAATACAGGCACAGTTGCTTCTTGCTATCCCGACTATTGCACTGGATCAGGAAATTAAGAAACAGCTCGAGGATAACCCTGTCCTGGAGGATGAGAATGTTACCGATGAGCGGATAGAAGAATCGCCAGAAAATGTTTTTCCGGATGATAACTGGAATCCCGGTTCCGGGAGAAGCAATAATTCTGATTATGACCAGGAAGAAAGAACGGAATATCTGATCAATAAGCAGAACAAGCAAAGAGAATCACCGTTAGAACAGGTTTATAAGCTTGGACTCTCAAATGATGAGATCTTGGTTGCTGAAGAAATCCTCGGGAATCTTGAATCAAACGGTTATCTAAATATTACACTTTCTGAAATAACCGGAATCATAAAAGATAAGTATAACATAGATATCCCGATTTCAATTGTAGAGGATGTACTTAAGACAGTGCAAAGGCTTGATCCCCCGGGTATTGCTGCAAGAGACCTTAAAGAGTGTCTTTCTATTCAGTTGAATGAGCTCAAAATCGATGAACCGGATCGAGAACTTTCGCTTAAAATGATAAATGAGTACTTCGATGAGTTTAAACTGAAGCACTTTGAGAAGCTTGCGAAATTGCTGGAAGTTTCTGTTGGAAAAATTGATGAGCTCTTTGAGATCATACACAGGTTAAATCCATCGCCTGGAAAACAAGATAGTGCAGCTGATTACATCTATCCGGATTTTATCATAAAAGAATCAGAAGGGAAATTAAGAATTGAACTGAACAATGATTCAAACCCGCAGGTGCGGATCAGCAAAAAGTACCTTGATTTGCTTAAGGATAGAAACACTGATAAAGATACAAAAGAATTCCTGAAGAACAAGGTTGAATCTGCCAGGTGGTTCCTTAATGCAATTCAATCAAGAAAAGACACGATGCTGAAGGTTATGAATGCTATTGCCTTCAGACAGGAAGAATTCTTCTTTTCGCATGGAGAGAATTTGAAACCGATGTTTGAAAAAGATATTGCAGATGATATCAGTATGGATATTTCCACCGTCAGCCGGGTAGTGAGAGGCAAATATGTGCAAACGGATTTTGGTATTTTTGAGCTGAAATATTTTTTCTCCGGCGGAATGAAAACAGACTCCGGCGAAGATGTCTCGAACAAAATACTCAAAGAGAAGATCAGAGAATTTATTGCCCGTGAAAACAAACTTAAACCTCTTAGTGATGACAAGCTTATGGAAATATTGAATAAAGAAGGATTTAATATTGCAAGGAGGACTGTTGCTAAATACAGAGAAGCAATGAAGATCCCAAAAGCAACCTTGAGAAGAAAGATAACTGCAGAGTGAATTCGATGATAAAATTTCAGTGTATTCTATGTTAAAATAGTAGTTTATATTAGGAATTATTAATAGAATTATTGGTTTAAACTAGTAAAGCGGAGGAATTACAACAACTTGAAAAATAAGGTTTTAAGTACAACTGTGATTGGTCTGATCAAAGACGGCAAAGCAGCAATAGGCAGCGATGGTCAGGTCACTGTATCAAATACGGTATTGAAACACAACACCAAAAAAGTAAGAAAGATTTACAACAATAAAGTTCTTGCGGGGTTTGCCGGCTCTACTGCAGATGCACTAACTTTGTTTGAGAAGTTCGAAGCAAAACTGGAGCAGTATAAGGGCAACCTGCCAAGGGCGGCTGTTGAGCTTGCAAAAGAGTGGCGCACAGACAGGTATTTGCGCCGGCTTGAAGCTCTTCTTGCAGTAATGGATGATAAGCACGCATTCATAATTTCAGGTAACGGAGACGTAATAGAGCCTGATGATGGAATAGTTGCGATCGGATCCGGAGGAAGCTTTGCAACAGCAGCTGCAAGGATGCTTCTGAAATATTCACAGCTTTCTGCTGTTGAAATTGTTAAAGAGGCACTTAACACAGCCGCAGATATCTGTATTTACACAAATCACAGTATAACAATAGAGGAATTATAATTAATGAAAGAATCAACAATGGACACAACAGAAAAATCCCCTGACAACAGGGAAGCATCCCAGAAAAAAGAAACCAGGGATACTCCCGATGATAAATCAAAAACTAACGGCAAAAATGAGATCAAGAGATCCAGGACAAAAAAGGAGATCAAAGAACCTCAGCAATCCGAAGTGAAGGAGTTAACACCTTCACAGATTGTTGCAGAGCTTGATAAATATATTATAGGACAGGATAATGCAAAGAAATCTGTTGCAATAGCTTTAAGGAACCGGTGGAGAAGAAAACAGATTACTGATAGCCTAAGGGAAGAGATTATGCCTAACAATATTATCCTTATAGGCCCGACTGGAGTTGGTAAAACTGAAATAGCCAGGAGACTTGCGAAGCTGACAAATGCGCCATTTGTAAAGGTTGAGGCATCAAAATTTACAGAAGTAGGTTATGTTGGCAGGGATGTAGAATCTATCATTCGTGAACTTACAGATCTTGGTGTTACAATTGTCAAATCCGAAAGAGCTATTGAAGTGCAGAAAAAAGCTGAATATATGACTGAGGAGAGAATACTGGATATCATCATTCCGCCGGTGAAAAAAAGAAGCGAAGATTCAGCAGCACAGCCTGCAACACTCGGTTTTACGGCATCACATACGGAAACCGATAAGGAAGATAATTTTAAAACACGTGAGAAATTCCGCGAGAAACTTAACAGCGGCGAGCTTGATGACAGGGTTATTGAAGTAGATGTTAACGCTGACGGAATGCCGATGATGCAGGTTATGGGACCCATGGGTCTTGATGACCTTGGTGTAAATCTACAGGACCTGTTCAGCAGCGTTATGCCGAAGAAATCCAAGAAAAGAAAGATGACCGTCAAAGAAGCACGCGTTGCTCTGGTTCAGGAAGAAGCTCAGAAACTGATCGATATGGATTCGGTTATCAAAGAAGCAATTGAAAGGGTACAGGAATACGGAATTGTGTTTATCGATGAAATTGACAAAATTGCAGGACCGCACTCAAAATCACAGGGACCCGATGTATCACGTGAAGGTGTTCAAAGAGACCTGCTCCCCATAGTTGAAGGCTCAAGTGTGACAACTAAGTACGGAATGGTAAGAACAGACCATATATTGTTTATTGCATCCGGTGCATTCCACGTTTCAAAGCCGAGCGATCTTATACCTGAATTGCAGGGCAGGTTTCCTATAAGAGTTGAACTAAACAGCCTGACTGAAGAAGATTTTGTCAAAATACTTACTCAGCCTCAAAATGCACTTTTGAAACAGTACGAAGCTCTCTTAAAGGCAGAAGATGTGGTAATTGAGTTTACAAACGACGGGATACTTGAAGTTGCAAGGATCGCTGCAGAAGTAAATGAACAGGTGGAAAATATCGGGGCAAGAAGGCTGCATACTATTCTTTCTACTTTGCTTGAAGACATATTATTTAATACGCCTGATAAAATAAAGGAAAAGAAGTTCAATGTTGACAAAAATATGGTACAGGATAAACTGAAAGATATTGTTAAGAACAGAGATTTGAGCAGGTACATTTTATAACAGAATAAGAATTGTGCAGTGTTTAAAAGTATAAAAAGGAGAAAACAAAATGAAGAAACTAATCTTAACATTGCTTTTGATAATAACAGGCAGTTTATTATCACAAGATCTGAATTTGGCTGGCCTCAAACTGAGTGAAAAGAAATCTCAGATAAAGGGCTTTTATCAGGCATCAAATGTGATAGATAGAAATGCCGTTTATGAAAAAGAGTTCCAGCTTAAGAAACGTAAAACCGTGACATCTTTTTTCGGCGCGGGGTATTCTTTAATGATATTTACAAATAAGTATATGAGTGCTGCATTCCCGGTGCTGGATACAAGGAACGGAAGCTTTCTTACCAATATAAACCTGTTCTTCGGTTTTGCTATCGCAAAAGCCGTCACGCTAGAAATTGAGCCGACAATACTTTTCACAAGCAACAATAAGCAAATCGATTATGCTCTTTCACAGCCATTTGTATTGAATGGAGTTTCTTATAATTATGCACATACATACACAAATGGAATAATTGCTTTGCCGCTTGCTCTAAATGTGAGGTTCTTCCCTATGTTCAAGCAAAAGGGTTTTGCCAGATTATTCTTCATAGGTGGCGGAGTAGGCGCAGCATGGATAAGAGAGGAGAATGATGTTTATTATAATAATAGTCCAAATACTTACGGTTTTCAAAACGATCAGTTCAGATCAGGCATTTCAACCAGTCAGTGGGCGCCATTGTTTAAAGCTATGGTTGGTTTCACAGGTTCGGGCGGTCAGTTTGGTTTTGGGGGAGAGCTGAGATATAATATAATTCCTTTAAAACAGGACATGACTCAGCCATTTGCCACCAGGTTTGCCAAGGACTTTAACAGCGTTGATATTACGGTAAGGTTTTATTTCAGTCTCTAGTTTAACATTATTAAAGCAAGATCAAGGCGGGCAGAACCCGCCTTTTTTTATAATTATCATACTCTTTCATGATAGC
The DNA here is from genome assembly GCA_030835005.1 of Ignavibacteria bacterium. Taxonomy (GTDB): domain Bacteria; phylum Bacteroidota; class Ignavibacteria; order Tepidaquicellales; family OLB5; genus OLB5. Next base: position 4,705 of record JAUQWT010000084.1, read on the forward strand.
AGTCATATTTCTTTACACTTGAAATCAATTATATTGGAATATACAATTCGTATTACGTCCTGTTCAAATTGAGTTCAGGATTTGTTCATTTATCAGTAAGTTCAACGGCATTTTCGAATATAAATATATGAGAAAATTCTACAATTGTTTTTTGATGTTTGTACTGATGTTGTTACTTATCAGTGCTAACTCAACCGCGCAGCAATATGTATTACTCGGGTGGAATGACCTTGGTATGCATTGCTCGAACATGGATTTTTCTAAGATGGCAATTCTTCCTCCTTACAATAATGTTTATGCTCAGTTAATTAAGAAGCAGGCAGGCCAAAATCCTCAAATTGTCACGACCGGATTTAATATAGAATATTCAATTCCGGGAAACACTTATTCAGTAGGGAAGACCAATTTCTGGACATATGCTCAGCAGTTATTCGGTCTGCCGAATCCTCTGCCAAATAATGTCGGATTAACGGGCAGAGGTCTAACCGGCACTATGGATACTTCAGGGAATTCATTTAAAGCTGATGGGATCCCAAATACTCCATTCATTGATTCAGACTGGATAGTTGAAAGACCCTTCCAATTGTTCCACTTAATAGCTATGCAGAACAATAGCGCAATTGCTTTTACTGATAATGTTATTCCTGTCAGTAATGAAGTAGGTTGTGTTCAAAGCGGTTGCCACAGCTCTGAGCAGTCTATTAAGAATGATCATCCGAATGTTCCGGGATTTAACGAAACCGGGCCGGAGCTTTGTGCCAGATGCCATGCTTCTAATGCTCTAGGAACTGTTGGCGATCCTGAGGCAAAACCTTTTTCTTTCAGAATTCATGACCAGCATCATGATATTCAACCCGTTAACGGAATTGAAACATGTTACAAATGCCACCCCGGACCCAATACTCAGTGCTTTAGGGATATTATGAGAACTCAAGGTGCAATGGTTTGCCAAAACTGCCATGGTACTATGCAGACATTGGCGAACTCTATAGAAAATGGAAGGCGCCCATGGCTGGATGAACCAAGATGCGGAGATATTACTTGCCATGGAAGTACTCATTCTGAAGAACCAGGCAAATTATACAGGCAATCTAGGGGGCATGGGAGTTTGTTTTGTTCTTCATGTCACGGGAGCCCGCATGCAGTATATCCTTCAAGAGAAGTTAATGATAACGTTCAAAGCATCAGGGTACAGGGCCATTCTGGGGTGATATCTGACTGCATGGTTTGTCACACCAGTCCGCCAACTGGTCCCGGGCCTCATGGAATTCTTTTCATAGGAATAACTCAGTTAGGCAATGAGGTTCCGCATGGATTTAAGTTGTATCAAAACTATCCGAATCCGTTTAATCCGGTCACAAAGATCAAGTTCGATATTGACAGATCTTCAAATGCAAAGTTGATTATATTCGACTATCTGGGCAGGGAAGTTGAAGTAGTGTTTGAGAGCGAATTGAAAGCGGGGAAGTATGAAGCCGATTGGAATGGTTCTAAGTATGCTTCTGGAGTATATATTTATAAACTTATCTCAGATAATTACACGGAATCCCGGAAAATGATATTAATCAAATGAGAATTAGGGTCTTTTGATAAGTCATAAACTAAGAAAGGGGCTTCGAGCCCCTTTCTTCTATCAAAAAATGTATCGCTTGTTCTGAAAATTCTAATCCTTGAGCATTGCCCGGGATATGACAACTCTTTGAATTTCTGAAGTCCCTTCATAGATCTCAGTTATTTTTGCATCGCGCAGGTATCTTTCAACCAAATACTCTCTTACATAACCGTAACCGCCGTGGATCTGTATTGCTTCCAAAGAATTATTTACTGCAACTTTACTTGCAAGAAGCTTGCCCATCGCTGCTTCCTTTGCATAAGGCATATTGTTATCTTTCTTCCACGCAGCCTGTAATACAAGATTTCTGGCTGCTTCAACATTTGTTGCCATATCCGCAAGCTTGAATTGTATTGCCTGAAGATTTGAAATAGGTGAACCGAATGCTTTACGTGTTTTGGCATACCGTACCGCGGCTTCAAGTGATGCCTGTGCAATTCCAAGAGCCTGTGCTGCAATTCCTATCCTTCCGCCGTTGAGTGTATCCATAGCGATCTTGAATCCTGTACCTTCACCTCCAAGAAGCTGGTCTTTGTGAACTTTGCAGTTGTTAAAGCTTACTGTACATGTATCTGAGCTTCTGATTCCAAGCTTATCTTCTTTAATTCCCGTTTCAAGGCCGGGAGTATCTTTATCCACAAGAAAAGTAGAAATACCTTTGTGTTTCAATTTCTTATCTGTCATTGCCTGTACGAAATAGACATCCGAATTCTTCCCGTTAGTGATCCAGTTCTTGATACCGTTCATAATGTAATAGTCACCATCTTTTAGAGCTTCTGTCTTCTGCTGAGTAGCATCGCTTCCGGCTTCCGGCTCGGATAGGCAGAAGCAACCGAGTTTTTCACCTGATGCAAGCGGCTTAAGAAACCTTTCCTTCTGTTCATCAGTACCCCAGTGATTGATACCATGGCAAACAAGCGAATTATTTACACTCATTATTACCCCGACTGAAGCATCAACCTTTGAAATTTCTTCCATAGCCAAAACGTAGCTAACAGCATCAAATCCTGCACCGCCCCATTCCGGAGGGACCATCATACCCATGAATCCGAATTCACCCAGTTTTTTTATTATCTCGAATGGGAATTCAGCTTTAATATCGCGCTCTATTGTAGAAGGTGCTATTTCATTCTGAGCAAAATCTCTTGCAGTATCCCTGATTGCTATTTGTTCTTCACTGAAGTTAAAGTCCATTATATGTTCTCAGTTTATATTCTTTACTGCCTGGTCAAAATTGAACCGGCATTTGTTACATTTTTACTTTTTTGCATAATCGTAAAATCCTTTGCCTGATTTTCTGCCAAGATAACCCGCTGCTACCATTTTCTTAAGCAGGGGACAGGGGCGATACTTAGAATCACCTAAACCATTATGCAGTACTTCCATTATTGATAGGCAAACATCAAGCCCAATAAAATCTGCCAGTGTTAATGGACCCATAGGGTGATTCATCCCAAGCTTCATGACAGTATCAATAGCTTCCGGAGTGGCAACTCCCTCCATTACGCAGTACATCGCTTCATTCAACATAGGGAGCAATATCCTGTTGGCAACAAATCCGGGATAGTCGTGGACTTCAACCGGTTCTTTGCCTATCTTAACCGAGAGATCCTTAACTGTATCATAGGTTTCCTGGCTTGTTGCAAGTCCGCGTATTACTTCAATCAGTTTCATAACAGGCACAGGATTCATAAAGTGCATACCTATAACCTTATCGGGTCTTTTTGTGATAGCGGCAATTTCGGTTATAGAGATCGAGGAAGTATTTGATGCAAGTATTGCATCAGGCTTACAGTTTTCATCCAGTGCTTTAAAGATACTTTTCTTTATATCGAAGTTCTCAGTTGCAGCTTCAATCACAAGGTCAGAATCTTTTGCATCAATTAGGTTTGTTGAGGTTTTGATATTGGCAAGAGTTGAATCGAGCTGCTCTTTTGTTATGGATTCTTTTTTCAGCTGCCGATCAAGATTGCTCTTGATAGTGGCAAGAGCTTTTTCAAGTAATTCTGATTTTATATCTATTAAGGTAACGCTGTACCCGTTTAAAGCGAATACATGTGAAATCCCGTTACCCATTGTTCCGGAACCGATCACCGCTATGTTGTTGATACTCATTTCTTATAGTTATAAAGTTGATTAATGAATGAAAAATTACTCAAATCTTTTCAATTATCATTGCAGTGGCCTCTCCGCCGCCGTTGCAAAGTGTTACCAGACCGTATTTTTTGTTCAGCCTATGCAGATTGTAGAGCAGTGTTATTAATAGTCTTGCTCCTGATGCTCCAATTGGATGCCCGATTGCAATTGCTCCGCCTGTAACATTAACCTTTGCCGGGTCAATGCCTGCGATCTGATTTACTGCACAGCTTACAACTGCAAATGCTTCATTGATCTCAAACAGGTCAATATCATCTTTTGTTAGTCCTGCTTTCTTACAGATCTTATCAATAACATATCCGGGTGCTGTTGTAAACCACTCGGGAGCGTGTGAATGAGTTGCCTGCGTAACAATTCTTGCCATTGGTTTTGCTCCTACTGAGGCCGCCTTTTCTGCTGACATCAGTACAACTGCGCCTGCGCCGTCATTTATGCTTGAAGCGTTGAATGCAGTGATAGTACCTGCTTTATCAAAAACCGGCTTTAAGGTCATTGCCTTTTCAAAATTCACTTTTCCCGGTTCTTCATCAGTATCAAAGAGTGTTACATTCCCTTTTCTGTCTTTAAGCTCTACAGCTACAATGCTTTCTTTAAAGTGGCCGCTCTTGATTGCTTCAAGAGCTTTTTCATATGAACCTTTGGCAAATGCATCCTGCATTTCTCTTGTGACTTTATGTTCCGTTGCGCACAGCTCACCAAGGATTCCCATATGCTTATTTCCATATGGATCCCATAGACCGTCATGGATCATAAGGTCAATTAACTCGCCATTTCCCATTCTGTAGCCATTCCTGGCTTTTTGCAATATATAAGGAGCATTTGTCATGGATTCCATTCCGCCTGCAACTATTACTTCTGCATCACCTGCAAGTATTGCCTGCTGGCCAAGCATTGCGGATTTCAATCCTGAGCCGCACACCTTATTAATTGTTGTTGCTGAAACAGTGTTTGGAATACCCGCAGCTATTGCGGCCTGCCTTGCAGGCGCCTGACCCAAACCACCCTGCAGAACATTACCCATAAGGACTTCATCAATCTCTTCGGGCTTAACTTTTGATCTTCTAACAGCTTCTTTAATTGCGATTGCTCCAAGCTGCGGAGCAGAAAAACCTGAAAGGCTGCCGTTAAATACTCCTATTGGAGTACGGGCACCTGATACTATTACTACGTCTTTCATTATTTATATACCCTATATTTTATTTATTAAAGCGCTGAATTAATTATTTTAAGGAAACTTTCTACTTCAAGAGAAGCACCGCCAACAAGCCCGCCATTGACAGATGGGGATGCAAAAAGTTCTTTTGCATTTTCAGGCGATATGCTTCCGCCATAAATAATCCGTGCATTTTTTGAAATTTCTTCACTATACATTTTTTTTAACTTTTTCCTGATGAAGTTGTGAACACTTTCAGCCTGGTGCGAAGTGGCATTCTTGCCCGTACCTATTGCCCATATGGGTTCATATGCAATTGTAACGTTGGAGATATCCTCAATGCTTACATGGCCCAAACATGTTGTTATCTGTCCGTCTATCACTGATTCAGTAAGTTTGTCATCGTGCTCCTGCAGGTTTTCTCCAACGCATAGGATCGGTTTCAATCCTTCATCAAGCGCCATCAAAACTTTCTTATTTACGATGGCGTTGGTTTCGTTAAAATACTGTCTGCGCTCAGAGTGACCAACTATTACATACTCACAGCCGCATGATTTAAGCATTCCTGCAGAGATCTCTCCTGTAAATGCGCCTATAGTTTCGTAATGCATATTCTGCGCACCCAGCTTTACATTAGTGCCGTTCAGCTTTTTATTCAAAGTATCCAGCGATGTGAATGGAGGACAGATAACAATATCTGCATTCAATACCTTGTGCTTTTCAAGCTTTGCTTTTAACTCTTCTGCAAACTGCTGTGACTGCACCAGCCCTTTGTTCATTTTCCAGTTTGCAACTACCATTTTTTTCATAGACATTTTAAACTCTCCGTTTTCTTGAGGATATAAGCCAATACTTATAACTGAACCTATCCTAAAATTGAAATTATTAATTCGTTTACTTTTTGCGGGTTTGCCTTACCCTTTGATTCTTTCATCACTTTTCCTACAAAAAGTCCAAGCAGCTTAACTTCACCGTTTCTGTATCGTTCAGCTTCTTTCGGACTATCTTCGATTACCTTCCTAACTATCTTCTCTATCTCACCGGTATCAGAAACAAGCAGAAGATTCTTTTTCTTAACAATGTATGTTGGATGCTGTCTGGTATCATCTTGATCCTTTACAGCGAGCATTTCCTGATATACTTCCTTTGCAATATTGTTAGAAATTTTACCTTCTGCAATCAATTTAATCAATGATGATAAATTTCTGTCCTTTATCCAATATCCTTCAATCTCTATATTCTCTTCATTAAGCACTCTCATTACTTCTGTCATAACCCAGTTACTTGCAGTTTTATAGCTTCTTACTTCTACTTCTTTACATACTTCTTCAAAATAATCTGCAATTGCTCTATCTTGCGTCAATATTGCAGCATCATATTCAGGCAAGTTGTAGTCCCTGATAAACCTTTTTGCCTTTTCTTCCGGGAGTTCGGGAAGGCTCGCTTTGACTTTTTCTCTCCAAACGTTATCAATTTTGACCGTTACCAGGTCCGGTTCCGGGAAATACCTGTAATCATGGGCTTCTTCTTTCGAACGCATTGGGGAAGTTGCCCTTGCCTTCGCGTCATAGGTCATAGTTTGATGTATGACTTTTCCGCCCTTTTCAAGTACACTTATTTGACGCTCAATTTCATGTTCAAGAGCATCGCTGACATTCTTGAATGAATTCAGGTTTTTTACTTCACACTTAGTGCCATACTGCTTTGCTCCTTTAAGCCTTACAGATACATTTGCATCACATCTTAAACTGCCTTCTTCCATATTCCCATCGCAAATATCCAGATAAACAACCAGCTGTTTCAAAATTGTCAAATAATCAAATGCTTCTTTTGGTGTACGGATATCCGGCTCGCTGACGATTTCAATTAAAGGAACTCCGCACCTGTTTAGGTCAACCAATGATTCATCAGATGCGAAATCATGTATGGATTTACCCGAATCCTCTTCCATGTGTATCCGGGTAATTCCAACTCGTTTGCCATCAAGATCAATATGTCCTCCTTCACATATGGGCTGATCAAATTGCGATATCTGGTAACCCTTCGGAAGATCAGGATAGAAATAATTCTTCCTTGCGAATATGGAACGTTCCCTTATGTTACAATTTGTTGAGAGTCCCAGTTTGAGTATAAACTCAACAAGATTCTTATTCAGTACAGGCAATGTTCCCGGATGACCCAAGCAAACAGGGCAAACATTGGTATTCGGCGGTGCGCTGAATGCAGTTGAGCATTTACAGAATGCTTTGCTCTTTGTTTTCATCTGCGCATGAACTTCAAGGCCTATGACCGGTTCGTATTTATTTATATCAAAGCTCAATTAACAATTATCAAATTGCAGGAATTAAACACTCAAGACTTTTGTGATCTTCTCTGCGGCATCCTTAAATCCATCTGCACTAATGATGTTCAAGCCGGATTCATCAAGCATCTTCTTTGCAATATCAGCGTTTGTGCCTGCCAGTCTTACTACTACAGGTACATGTATATCAATATTCTTTGCTGCTTCAATTATACCCCCGGCTACTCTATCACATCTTACTATTCCGCCGAAAATATTAACAAGTATTGCTTTTACATGCGAATCTGAAAGTATGATCTTAAATCCGTTCTCAACGGTTTCTTTGGAAGCTCCGCCGCCAACATCCAAGAAGTTAGCCGGTTCGCCGCCTGCAAGCTTGATAATATCCATTGTAGCCATTGCAAGCCCGGCGCCGTTTACCATACAGCCAACATTGCCGTCAAGTTTCACGTAGTTCAGATCGAAATTTGATGCCTGAACTTCAAGGGGATCTTCTTCATTAACATCTCTCAAGGCGGGATAGTCTGGATGACGGTACATTGCATTGTCATCAAGAGTTATCTTTGCATCCAAAGCAACAATCTTATTATCGTTCAGCAAAGCCATTGGATTTATTTCGATAAGTGATGCATCACTTTCTTCGTATGCTTTGTAAAGGGTTTTTATGAATGTAATGAAGTTCTTAAATGCATCTCCGCTTAAGCCCAGCCCGAATGCGAGACGTCTCGCCTGGAATGTCTGCAAGCCGATATTGGGGTCAACCCATTCTTTAATTATCTTTTCGGGTGTTTCTGCCGCAACTTTCTCTATCTCAACTCCGCCTTCGGTTGATGCCATTATAACATTCTTTCCAACAGTCCTGTCAAGTAATATCCCAATATAGAATTCTTTGGAGTAGTCCAAGCCTTCTGTTATAAATAATGTCTGAACTATCTTGCCTTCAGCACCAGTTTGATGAGTAACGAGAAGGTTACCAAGAATTTTTTGTGCATATTCGCGGCCCTTTTCAGCATCCGTCACAAACTTAACACCGCCGTCAAGAATAAGTTCATCACGATTAACCGGATTATATACCTTTCCTTTTCCTCTTCCACCGGCATGTATCTGGGATTTAACAACAAACTGGTTGATCCCGTGTGATTGAAGTGTGTTAATAGCGCCATCAAACTCACTCATGCTCTTAATGGGTATTCCGTTCTGGACAGGAACGCCGTATTTCAATAAGATTTGTTTAGCCTGGTATTCGTGTATTTTCATTTTTTCTCTAAAAAGTTTTTAGTTAAGTAGTAAATTATTTTATTTTTGCTGAGTCCAAAGTTGATGCAAGTGAGTCTAACATGCGAAGCTTTTCATCAAGTCTTCTTTGCCTGTCTACAGAATCTGTCTTTCTTTGCATCTCCTGCATATCTTTCTCGCTGTATTTTTTGCTGCAGGCTGAAATTAATGGGATCAAAATTAACATGGCAATTGTGACTCTTTGCATTCTTTACTGATTTTTGTTTGTCTTTAAGTTTTGAATACTTTTTTCAAGTTCTTTCTCCAGTGAATCTGTGCTTCTTTTCAGCGAGTCAAGGTCTCTTCGGAAGCTGTTATTGACTGAATCATTCATCTGTTTAAAATTCTGCTTCCTTATCGAATCCAGTTTTTTATCTGTTTCCTCCTGATGTTTCATCAGCTCTTTGTATGCATCTGAATCTTCAAACTTCTTTTTCCCAAATAAGCCGCAGCCAGAGCTAAAAAGGAGTGATGCGATAAACAATACGTAAATTGTATATTTCACTTACTCACCAACCAGCTGAACTGCATCAATTTCGTTCCTACCGCCATGACTATTTAGTTTTTCTGGTTTCTCTGTTATTTCGTTCCTGCATTATTGAATCAGCTTTACTCTTAAGCGTGTCAAGTGATTTCATAAGCGAGTCTATTGATTTCCTGTCCAAAGTGGAATCAACCTTTTTTAGGTTCTCATCAATCTTCTCATTAACTTTTTCATTTACTTTCTGTTCTACTTTTTCTGAAATCTTACTGCAATTCAGTATTGCGCCCAAAACAAGCAAAGCTGAGACCAATTTGAGTGTTTTCATATCGTATGTTTTAAATTGAAATTAATTTTGCAATATGTTCTCCAATTGCCAGGCTTGAAGTAGCAGCGGGGGAGGGAGCATTAATGACATTTACAATATTCCCTTTCCTGCTTATGAGGAAGTCATCGACAAGATTTCCTCTGTTATCTATAGCCTGCGCTCTTACACCGGCGCCGCCTTTGATCAGATCACTCTCTGTTATCTCAGGTATGAGTTTCTGCAGTGCCCTGACAAAAGCTCTTTTGCTGAATGAACGGTAGAATTCACCTAAACCTGTCTTATAATACTTTGCAGCTATTCTGTAAAACCCGCCCCATGAAAATGTCTTTACAGAATCTTTAATGCTGAAGCTGCTTCTTTTATATCCTTCTTTTTTGAACGCGAGTACTGCATTAGGTCCTGCTTCAACTTCTCCGTTTGTCATTCTTGTGAAATGGACTCCCAGAAACGGGAATGACGGATCTGGTACAGGATAAATCAAGTTCTTAACAAGATATCTTTTCTCGGGCTTTAACTTGTAATACTCCCCCCTGAATGGGATTATCCTGGTATTGATCGAGTCACCGGTATGACGGGCTACTTCATCTGATTGCAGACCGCAGCAATTGATAAAAACTTTTGATTGGAAAGAACGGTTTCTTGTAATAACTTCATTTATAGTTGATAAACCTGATACCGATGTAATTTTTTCGTTAAATACTAATTCACCTCCGGCTGATTCAATCTTTTCCCTGTATTTGTTTGAAACTGTTTTGTAATCTATAATGCCGGTATACGGAACGTGTATCCCTTTGATCCCTGCGGCATGTGGTTCAAGTTCTTTAAGCTCAACTTCACTTATCATCCTGATTTTTTCAAGTCCGTTAGCAAGTCCTCTTTCATAAATGCTTTTCAGAGAAGCAATTTCGCCCTCTGAAGTAGCTGAAATAACTTTTCCGCATATTTCGAACGGTACATCCTCTTTCCTGCAGAATTCAAGCAGTAGGTTATAGCCTCGAATGCAGTTTTTGGCTTTCAGACTGCCGGGCTTGTAATATATTCCGGAATGAATTACTCCGCTATTGTTTCCTGTCTGATGTTGTGCAGGTCCGTTTTCTTTTTCAATTATTAATAGCGTGCAATTCGGATCGTGCTCGAGTAACTTAATCCCTGTAGCCAGGCCAATTATCCCTGCACCGGCAATTATTACATCATATGTTTTGCTCATTCAGGCGTACTTGAGTACTGCAGCCGGATAGCCGCTTTCATAATTTTACATTCTATTTCTTTTCAGCTACAATTTTTGCCTGCATGAACAGAAGCAGATAATCAAATCCACCTGCCTTGGAACAGGTGCCGCTCATATTAAATCCGCCAAACGGGTGGACTCCAACCAGTGCTCCGGTACATTTTCTATTCAGGTAAAGATTGCCAACAAAAAACTCATCAGTCGCCTTTTTAAGTTTCTTTCTATTTTTTGTATAAGCAGCGCCGGTCAGGCCGTATTCAGTATTGTTTGCTATTCTAAGCCCGTCTTCAAAATCTCTTGCCTTAATAACAGCCAGAACAGGACCGAATATTTCTTCCTGAGCTATTGTATCGTCTGGTTTTACATCTGCTATAATTGTTGGCTGAATGTAAAATCCTTTGCTGCTTGTTTTCCCACCGCCAATTACAACCCTTCCGCCTTCTTCCCGTGCCTTCTTAATATAGTTTAATATGCTGTCTTCGGATTTTCTGTTAATTACTGCCGCCATACCGGGATTTGATTCTGCGTTCCCAACTTTAATATTCGCGGCCTTATCAACAAGCAGATCAATGAACTTATCATATATCTTTTCAGATACAATAACACGGGAACATGCAGAACATTTCTGACCCTGAAATCCGAATGCAGAAGATATTACTCCTGTGGCAGCATCTTCAATCGATTTGATCTCATCATCTACAACAATTGAATCTTTGCCTCCCATTTCGGCAGTAACTCTTTTTATCCATTTCTGTCCGGGTTGTGTTCTTGCAGCAAGTTCATTTATGTGCAGGCCAACTTCTCTTGAGCCTGTAAAAGAAATGAATCTGGTAAGCGGATGTGCAACCAGCATGTCGCCAATTGTGCCGCCGGAGCCGGGCAAAAAGTTCACAACGCCCGCCGGAAGTTTTACTTCTTCCAGTAGTTCCATGAATTTATAAGCAATTACAGGAGAATCACTTGACGGTTTCAAAACAACGGTATTACCGGTCACCAAAGCGGCTGTTGTCATTCCAACAAGTATTGCAAGAGGGAAATTCCACGGCGGTATAACTACTCCAACACCCAATGGAATATATTTCTGTATATTTTCTTCACCTTTGATCTTCACAAGCTTAACTCCCTTGTCATAACGCATCATTTCTCTTGCGTAAAACTCCATGAAGTCAATTGCCTCTGCAACATCTCCATCAGCCTCGGCCCAATTTTTCGAAACTTCATAAACCATCCAGGCAGCAAATTCGAACTTCCTTTTTCGCATAATGGATGCAGCACGCAGTAGATATTCTGCCCTCTTTTTTGCAGGGACATATTTCCACTGGCTGAATTTTTCATTCGCTGTTTCAACGGCAAGGTTTGCAAGCTCGGGTGTTGCTTTTGAAACTCTTCCAATCACTTCGCTTGTATTAGATGGATTAATGGAGATCAACTTATCTTCTGTAATTATCTTTTCTCCTCCGATAACTAAAGGATACTCTCTATCAAGTTCACTATAGACCTTTTCAAGGGCCTGTTTGAACTTTGATTCATTTTTTTTGTCTTTGAAATCCGTAAACGGTTCGTTCTTAAAAGGCTTCATTTCTATTAATTGTCCTGTTGTAACCGCCTCAGCGGTATATGTTAAGTTAAATTGTTAATTACTAAATTCGTTTCAATATCCCATTATCCTGCATGCTTCATCATGTATCTTGGGGCGAATATTGCGAACCTCTTCATTTCCTCTGACAGGGTAAACTCTGTTTGTCAAAAAGATCACAATAAGATCCTTCTCCTTATCGCACCAAACTGAAGTACCGGTATAACCTGTATGTCCAAAACAGTTATTTGAAAATTTATAGCCACACGGCGGCGGATACTTTGTAGGCTCCGGTTTTGTTTCCCAGCCCAGGGCCCTTGTATTGCTGTAGCCAAGACCTGCTGCCTTTGAAGTAAACAATTCTACTGTTTGTGAATCAAACAAAGTATCAACAGCTGCTTTAGATTTTCTTTCATCAATATATACTCCTCCATTCAGCATCATTTGCATAAACTTGAATAAGTCCGGCCCGGTTGAAAAGAGCCCTGCGTTTCCGGATACACCTTCAAGTATGGCAGCAAGCTCATCATGTACATAGCCTTTTAAAAGCATATTGCGCCAGTATGTATCATTCTCAGTTGGGGCGATCCTGTAATCTTCCGAAAGTGGCTCGAGGAAGTCAGTATCAGTCATATTGAGCGGAATAAAAATATTATCTCTGCAGAATTTATCCAGCGGTTTTCCGTTTATTCTATGTACTACTTCTCCCAGAAGGAATGCGTTATAATCACTGTAAAGCGTTCGTGACCCTGTTGCATACTCTTTACTGCAATTGTAAATTGCATTCTTAACTTTTGCAGGTGAATCCATTTCCGGGTCCTGGTAAAATGGAGTCCATGCGGTTAACCCTGAATTGTGAAGCAAAAGATTGAGGATAGTAATATCTTCTTTACCGTTATTATTGAATTCCGGGATATACGAGCCAACAGGTGCATTTAAGTCTATTCTGCCTTCATCATAAAGTTTCATAATTGCCGATGTTGCTGCTATTACTTTAGTTACCGAGGCAAGGTCATAAATTGTACGCATCGTAGTTGCTGCTGAACTGTCGTCATATGTTAATCTCCCGTATGCATTCTGATACATAATCCCTTTGGAATTTCCGATCATAACAACTGCAGAAGGGTAGGCTTGGGATTGGATGCCGCCTTCAATCAACTTATCAATTGCTGAAAAATCATATGATTTCTGTTGAGCTGCAGTTGGCTGAATACATGTTAAAAGAGCAGTGAACATTAAGAAATGCCAAAACTTAATTTCTTTCAGAATCCCGAAACAATTAAGATATTGACATTTAGTGGTTTTCATTTAAGCTTTAGCCAGCACAGATAACCAGCAATAATTTACGCTTATACAAAGTGAAATATTCAGTTTTATAGCGGAATACAAATATACCGATAAGTGATTTAAGTCTCAATGAATTATGTATTGCTTCACGGAATCTTAATATCCCGCATTGTAACTAAACTAAATACTGTTTTAAAGGTATAATTTCAGTCAAACCAATTCAAATCCCTTTAATCAGTTATAGTTACAGGTTAGTTAACAGGTTAAATTAGATTGGAGACAATTGTGCTCCTAAGAAAACAAAGAATATGATTGAAAATCTTGCCTTTGCTGACCCTCTGACCGAATTTCTGAGCTCTAATAAGCGGCTGCCTGAAGAAGGCCTGCTGTGGAATCTCCTTGAATCCATCCCCACAAATATTTCAATTTGGGAGAGCGGAAAGATACTTTATGCAAACCGCGCATTCTATGACGCGATCGGGATTGATGCCGGCAACATTGATGAATTGAATCGGCTGGTTGACGAAGACAGCTATTTCTCTGTACATCCCGAAGATCTGGATTTCAATTCTCCGGAACTTAAAAAGGAAATAACAGGAACAGGTTTCCATCGTGAACTCAGAATGAACAGCAGAATAAACAGTGAATACAAATGGTACAATACCTATGTTGTTAAAGGCAAAGATCCGGAAAGTAAAGTAGTGATTGAAATTGATGAAGATATACATGAAAAGAAGATTGCTGAAGAAAAACTGATAACAGCTTTGAAAGAAAAAGAAATCCTTTTGAAAGAGATCCACCATAGGGTAAAGAATAATTTCCAGGTGATCTCAAGCCTGCTCATGCTTCAATCAAGAAAGATCAGTGATAAAGAGATAAAGACAATATTTGAAGAATCGCAAAACAGGATAATGTCGATGGCGGCAATTCACGAGATGCTTTACAGATCCGCTGATCTTGAACACATCAATTTCCGTTCAAGTGCTGAAGAACTGATCGGTCGGCTTATTGAGCTTTATGGTGGAAGATCTAATAGAGTGAGATTCAACATTTCGGCAAATGAAATTGAACTTTCTATAGATAAGGCAATTCCATGCTCATTGATAATTAATGAGCTTGTGAGCAACAGCTTAAAATATGCATTTGATGATTACGAAAACGCTGAGATTACGATCGGTTTGGAAGTGGATAATTGTACTTTCCGGCTATTGATCAAAGATAACGGTAAAGGATTTCCGGAAGGATATGAATTTGAGAAAGCGGATACCCTTGGACTAATGATAGTTCACACACTTGCATCTCAGCTCAATGCGAAAATTGAAGTGCAGAACAATGAAGGAGTAGAACACATCATTACTTTCAGGGAATAAAAAAACCCCTGCCATGAATGCCATGACAGGGGTCAACATATGTAACAATTGTTATTGCTTTGTACTAATAATTTCCATAGTCTTAAATTCTTTTCCATCCGGACCGGGACCATACATCAACATATTAACGGTGCCGTCACTAACGAAAGTAACAACCTGCCTCACATCGACCATATTTCCTGTCATTGGGTCAACTGCTTTCCCGCTGTAGTTAATGGTCTTGGAAGCCTCGTCCCATTTTCCTGTCATATACATTATTCCTGTTCCCATATTGTCTATCCATGTTGTCATAAACAATTTTGCAGCATTATCATACCCTTCCAGAGACATCCCGTCAAACGGCATTCCCATCATATTGCCTTTTACTTTACTTATTAGATATCTGCCGTCCATAACCATTTCACCGGTGGCGGTAGCTTCTGAAACCATTGGTTCTCCTCCCGGTGTCATCCAGAAAGTAGTTTTCATTTTCCAGCTGCCCGTTCCTTTGGCCAGCATCTTGTGCATGTCGCCCGGTGTCATATATTCCATCCATTTCTTCATATCGTCATCTTGTGAGTATGAAGTACTGCAAAAAACCGCTGCTGCAATTACTACAATGAAGGTGAAAATTGAGTTTCTCATGGCTTTTAAAATATTTTGGTTATTAAATTGAGACGCGAAGAATCCCGCGCCGTAAACTTGTTAAATTATCACTTCTTCCTTTTTTGAGAATAAAATGCAAAACCTATCAGGATTGCGCTCATCGACATACCTATGATACCGCAAAGTTTTCCTTTTGGTTTTTTTACAACTGTAGTCATATCCAGATCTTTGCCCAGATCTGCAAGGGTATAATTGTACTTTACTGTCGAGCCGTCTTTAGTTCCGTTTGTTGAAACAACTTCCGAAGGCATTGTAAATTCATAAGTAACTTTGTAATCGGATGCACTCATCTGAGATGCTGCCGAAGTATCCTTTAGCAAAGTATACTTCAACTCCATGCCGTCAGAAACTTCTTTCCATGTTGCTTTTACCCCTTCAAATCCTTTTGCGTCTGCAAGTTTATTTATATCCTTAAAGGTTAGTTCAATTCTGACATGTTTTGTTGAATCATCAAGGTTTTCTTCTGCTTTTATACTTGTTACATCTGTGTTACCGCTTTTGTATTTATCCTTGGCTTTTGACTCTTCAAATTCAAATTTGCCAAGTGTTGTACCCATCGAAAAATTTTTCATCCCTGTCCAGTAATGAATTTTCATAGATCCGGAACCGTCTTCT